>JAKSUF010000061.1 GCA_024409145.1 archaeon
AATATCTCTTCAATATTACCCAATTAACTATGAGTAACAATACTAATAATATCTCCATCACAAAGTTCATAATCACTAGCTATTCTCATATTTTTTCTTGCATCAACAGCATGCATAAATTTATCTCCAATATCTGTATGAATAATATATGCAAGTTGTTTTGGATTAGAACCTCTTGGAACTAAAATAGCATCAGGAAGAACATTACCTTTTTGATCAGTATATTTATGTTCATCTTCAACAGGATAAACAGAAATCATATCCAATAATTCAAAAATACCTTTATTTAAAGCATTTTGAATACCAGTACTTCCATAAACATCAAGAATATTAGTTTGAATATATTCTAAAGCTTTAATTTGATTAGGATTTAATTTATCTTTTTCAATAAGTTCAAAACTAGAATCACCAGAAACATAGGAAATTAAACCAGCTTTCGCAGCATTAACAAGAGCAAGTTCAGATTCTGCAGAAGTAGCAATTACATTAGGATATTTTTCTCTAATTCTTTCTATGTTTTCTTTTGCACCAGGCAAATCTGCTTTATTTGCAATTACTAAACTTGGTTTTGCAATATTCAAAATATGTCTAACAAGATTAATTAAATCTTCTTCTTCCCATTTAGTATAATCAGAATCAACTTTTCTCATAGCTTCAATAATATCTTCAATAGCAATTCCAGTACCAGATAATTGATCAAAAATAACTTTTGAAATATCTAAATGTTCAGCTTCTACTTTACGAATAAGTCTAACCCAATTTCTGTTAACAATTCCATACATCCACATTACAATTTCATGTTCTAAAAACTCAATATCATCTAATGGATCATGAGAACCTAAATCAACAGGATTTCCTTCTTCATCTGTAGAACCAGAAGCGTCAATAACATGAATAAATACTTTAGCTTGCATCAAATCATCTAAAAATTTATTCCCTAAACCTTTTCCTTCATGTGCTCCTGGAACAAGTCCTGCAACATCTATTAACTCTATAGGAATCAATCTTTTACCATCAATACACTGAGAGTTTCTAGGATTACAAGTAACCTCTAACTCTTTACAAGGACATTCTGTAATTACATGAGCAATAGCTTTATTTGCATCAATTGTTGTAAAAGGATAATTTGCCATTTCAACTTTTGAAGCAGTAGCTGAATTAAAAAATGAAGATTTTCCAACATTTGGTTTTCCTGTAACTGCAATTTGAAGCATAATATCATCTCTATAATTGAATAAAAATCTAAAATATAAATCTAAATAATATAAATTTAAATTTAATTAATAATATTAAAATAATAATTAAAATAATAATCATTAATCTTAAAATAGCCTAAAAGAAATTAAATAATTAACTATTAATAATAATTAATTAAAAAAATAACTAATTAAATTAAGTAATTAAATTAACTATTAACAAAAAATAAAAAATAAAAATGGATAATAAAATTATCCAATATATCTAAGATCATCTTTTGGTTGTTGTTGACCCATTGCTTTATTCATCATTTCTTGTTCCATTTGTTGAGCTTTAGAAATCATTTCACGAACTTCTTCAGCACGTTCTTCTAATTTATCAGTATTAACCTCAATATTAAGAAGAATAGCTAATTTTTTAAGAATAGCTTCAGCTGCCTCAGCATCAATGAAATAACCTGGAGTTTTACCCATAAGACAAGACCCAGACATTCCTCTTAATCTACCTAAACTTAAGAATAAACCAGAAGCTCCAACAATCCCACCATCAGCAGACCTAATTTCAATATCTGCTTCTTTTAAGATTTCTATACTTTTTTCATCAGTAGCAGCACCTAAAACACGGTCACCTTCAACAGCTTGACCAGTTGCAAGTCCACCTAAAGTATATAATTCACGAACACCTAAACTTTCAACAAAATCTAATACAGAACCACAAAGTTCATATTGTCCTTCAGGAGATAAAGCTTGGCAATTACCAACAAGGAAAATAAAATCATGTCCTTCTTCATCATCAGATTTTAAGTAATACATTTCATTAATCATATCATCAACAATTCCACCTTCACCAACAAGAACTTGAGGTGGGAATAATGGAGAATAAATTTCTACAAATTTAGTAGCATTTAATTCATCAATAACATGATCAATAGCTAATTTACCTACATGACCAATTCCAGGAAGTGCTTCAATGAATATAGGATTATTTAATTCAACTTCTTCTAAAACATTAAAGTGAGTAGTTTTCATATAATCACCTAGGAGTTAGAATAATAAAAAATAGTAAAAATAAAAAGCATAATTAATAATATAATGCTGTAATGAATAATTACTCAAATAAATAAAATTAAAAATTTAATAAGCCATTAAGCGTTAAATATTTAACTATAAATAAATTATAATTTTAGATAAATTATAATTTTGCTAAATATTTAACTATTAATAGGTAAAATTATACTCTTAATAAAAATTATTAATTATTTAACTATTAATAAGTAAAATAATACCCTTAATAAAAATTATTAATTATTTATTAAGAATTATTTATTAAGCATCTCTTTTTTTAATTGTCTGCGATATTTACCATATTTATCTTCAACAGAGAATTTTGGAGGGTAAATTACTTTTAAATTACCTCCACATTTAGGACAATTGTCCTCAAGTGTATAAATATTACAGACTGGACACTTATGCATTTTCATTTTCATCGAATTCGTCTCATTAATTGTCAATTTCACGTAAGAATTCGCCTTTACCACCAGCATTTTCAACTATGGTAACTGCTTTTTCAGCTGCATTTTTAAGTAATTTTTCAGCTTTAATATAATCATCAGAAGTAACAGTTATTCTATAACGAGGAGCTCCTACGCATTGAACTTGAATATCTTTATCTTCAGCTGCTAAGAGAGCTTCCTTAATAATTTCTACTCCATTAGATTCATAGTTTTCAATATCTACATATCCAGAAATATGAACTTCAGGAGGAGTAATATTTCTTACAGCTACTTCAGTAATAGCATTAGCCCATTCTTCACTAATTCCTTCTTCAATAAGAGATTCTGCACCTTCATCAGAAGCAGTTTCAAATGCACCATAAACATCACCAAAGATGTCCATAAGTTCATAACCTACTTCATCATAAGCTGCTTCTAAATCTTTATCTAAGGATTTAGCTACTAATTCTAAAAATTTTTCAGCTTTTTGCTCAATTTTCCATTGCTGGATTTTTTTAGTCCTTTGATCTTCTCTAATTCTTTTTAAAGATGCATCAACATGACCTTTTTTAGGATTAACCCTTAAAACACGAGCAACAATTTTTTGGTTTTCTCTTACATGATCTCGAATATTTTTAACCCAACCAGAAGAAACTTCGGAAATATGAATAAAAGCTTCTTTACCTTCATATTCTTCTAATTTAGCAAAAGCACCATAGTTAAGAACTTTATAAACAGTACCAACTATAAGGTCCCCTTCATCTGGCCATTCTTGATTTTTTCTTACCAATTAAAACACCAAATAAAAAATAGTTAAGATTTCAATTAAAATATTAAAAAACATATAGTGATTAATAAGTTAATTGAATCTAATATATTCAAGATTTTAATAAATCTAACTTAATCTAAAACTTCATCAATGTGAGCCATGATTTTAGCTTTAGCTCCACGGGATTTAACAATAGTTTTACCGCAGATAATACATTTAACATCAGAAGCTGCACGATCGAATATGATTTGTTCGTTTTCACAATCTAAACATTTTACTCTTAAAAAGTTTCCTCTACCATTACTAGCCATACAAATCACCTAATTAGATACCCATTCAGGTTTACCTACTCTGAAAGATTTTCTGATGTGGGATTTTCCACATTCTTTACATTTATATCTTAAATCTAATTTTTTAACCGGTTTGTTACCACCTGGTAATGGTCTTGGATAACCTCTGTACCCTGCAGTAACTCTTCTGAATTGTCTTTGACCCCATTTTAATTCACTAGCTTTTCTTTTTTTAGAAGTATGTACTTCATGCACTGTATGTTTTCTACAGTGAGGACAGTAAGTTCTTTTTTCTTTAGGAATTTTCATTTTATAACCTCTTTGATGTCTATAATCACATTATAGACTTTATAATAAAGTATTACAACAAACCACTAGGAACTGATTAGGTTTCCAAGTCGCATGAGGATAATTATCACAAACTAATAAGAACTGATTAGGTTTCCCACGAGCTTGAGAATATCTTGATAATAGTAAAATCGATATAGTATTATCATAGATACATTAAATATATTTGTTAATAAATTATATTTAAATGTTTGTAAAAATAAGAAAAAATTAAAAATAAATTATAAACAAATACTCATAAAAAATAAAAAAATAATAAAAAAATAAAAATGATGAAAAATTCACATTAAGTTAAATCAATTAGGCTAAAATTAATATACAGTTAACTTAGATGAAAAAGTCTTTTTATTATTTCCACTATCACCACTGAAGCTTACAGTATACTTGTAAGTCTTTTTCTTTTTAGGTAATGAAACTTTAAAAACTGCCACTCCTTTAGAATTAGTCTTGACAGTGACTTTTTTCTTATTTATAGTTAATACTAACTTTTTATTTTTGAGAACTTTACCATTTGCAGTTGTTAAAGTAATCTTAAATGTAGATTTAACATTAGATTTTTTGACTTTTTTAGTTGCCTTTGAAAACTTGACATTATTTTTAATAACTTTAACTGAGCTAGAAAATGAAGCAGTATTGTAAGATTTATCTCCTTTAAATACTCCAGATAAAGAATATGTTTTAGCACTGCTTAAAGATACTTTAAATGAAGCCACCCCATCATCATTTGTAGTTACATTGAATGTTTTACCATTGAAAACAATAGCTATATTCTTTCCACATAATAAATTATCTGAAGCATCCTTAAGAGTAAACTTATACAATGCAGAGTTAGGATAAGCATTTACAGTTAAAGTATTATAAATAAACTTAACATCATTCTTATTTACATTAAATGAAATATTTTCACTTGAATCAGCACCTACAAGATTTGCAGTTACAATATAAGAACCTACATTCAATTTATCCAAATTCAAAATAGCATTTCCATCATCAATTGAAACAAGATAAGACTTATTAAAACCATTATTTCCAATCACAGTGAAATTAAGATAAGAATCCACTATATGATCTAAACGAGCGGAAAGACAAATATTTTCACCATAATTAATATCATCAATGTTTTCAAGAATTATCTTGAAGAGATTAACATTTTCTGGGAAATTATCATAAACAGTTGTTTTAGCATTTATAAACAATGTTTCAAGACCAAGTAACTCTCCAGCACTTAAAATATTACCAGAAATAATATTCCCTTCACCGGAAGCTTTTATGGTGAAATTTCCATCATTTTTAATAGTATTATTTGAGATAGTATTTTGCTTGCTTAAAGCTATTACAGTTCCATTAATAGTGTTATTCTCTAAGGTATTCTGCCTATCAAGATAAACAGTACCAACAATATTATTAGATCCAATATGATTATTTAAACTTGAAATTGTAATATTTCCACTGATATTATTGTAATCAAGAGTATTGTATGAATCTGTAACTTTTACATCATCTGTAATATTATTATATAAAACAGTATTATAAGCTGTTGAAATAGTGAGATTTCCAATAGAATTATCAGTGATTTCAGCATTTGAATTTTTTATTATTAAATTAGAGAAAGTATTATTGCTCAACTCAACATATTCCCCATTAACAATTGCAGTTCCATCAATAGTATTATTGAAAGCTCTTGTATTATTATCAAAAGTCATTTTTGATGCAGTATTGTTAAATGCAACTGCTCTTTCTACAAGATTAATTGCTCCGCCATCATGAACAATATTATTTGCAACATATGCTCCAGTATTAATAGATCCACCTAAAAAAACCTCATTATCAGTTACTATGGCATTAATTGGAGGGTCTGCACCCCATATTGGTTGAATTGCACAACCTCCATAATATATCTTATTTCCACTTGCAGTATTGTTTGTACCTGTAAGACAAATCCCATAACAAATAGATGCAACAGTTTCTGGACCATATAAAGTGTTGTTTAAGATTTTATTACCTATATTAATTTGCTGACCCTCTGCAAGGTTAAGGTAAATATTATATGTATTTATATAAATTAAGTTTCCACAAGTTCCATTACCAACAACAGTATTGTTTTCTAATGTACAGTAATCAGCCCAAGAAAGAGCGATTGAAGTACTTCCACCATTGTTTTCAGTGTAAATATAACTGTTTTTAAGAGTAACATAAGTAGAATTTTCACGAATTGCAGTTTGACCAACACCACTTCCAACTCTTCTATCTTTTACAACAGCACTAATATTATCTAAAGTAACATGAGTAGTATTAGTAAGCCATAATTGAGTATTGAAGAAATAAATTCCAGTTACATTAGAGTAAGATCCTCCACGATTAATTACAAATGAAGAACCAGGTGCTTCACCAAATAATGAACCAGAAGTAGTGTTAAGACAGATATATGCATCTTTAGTACTTGATATAATATTTATTCCTTTATTAATTGTTAATGTAGTTTCATTTAGAAGGATTTTACCTTGAATATCAACAGTGTCTCCAGCAATGACATTATCAGATAAAACTAAAACATTCACATTTGAACTGTTGAATGTACCTCCTTCTCCATCATAATCAAATTTAAAAATATCCATTAAAGTATCTTGATTTAAAACATGAGTTAATGAATCTCTTATTACAACCTTACCCTCATCATAGGAAGAATTATAGTTGTCACTTCCACTATAAATTGCCTCAATTGTACTGAAAAGTTCATAATTTGGAGGAATAATATAATCATATTTAGCTACACTATCACATATAAATACAGTTGCAATTTCAGTACCATTTATAATGAAAGTTACAGTTCCTTCATTACAGACTCGTTTAGATTTAATATAAGCAGTTAAAGTAACTGTTTTATTAGGATTAGATCCAAGATTCTCAACTCTAATAGTAGTACCTAATTTACCTACAGAATAGACAGCACTACTTTGTGAAGAATCATAATTTGAATCTCCTTCAAAAAAGACAATAACATTTTTAGAATTAGCTAAAACAGGATTTGGAACAGTAAAATAAAACCTACCTTTCTTATCGGTTGTAGTAGAATCTGAAAAAAGAAGATTATTATCATCAAATACAGAAATATTCACCACAACATCATTAACATAAACATCATCAACAGTAGTCAAGCTACCATTTACATAACTATCTACAAAAACTTCAGTATCATTGACATCCTTAAGTACTATTTTAGTTGGTGTTTTACTATCTTCACCTAATGTATTTACTGAATTATTACTTTTATTTACAGACTCTCCAAATGAATCAGTAGCGACTCCTAAATTATTAATCTTTTCATCACAAGATTCCTCCATAAATGTATTATCATAAGACCCCACAATAAAATCATCAGATGGAGAATCCATATCATTAGTATCTAAACTACTATCCATGATATCAGTAGCACTTACAGCACTTACACTAAATATCAAAACAAAAAGAAGAATAAAATACTTGATTTTATAATTGAATTTCATAAAGATTCCTCCCAAGCATATATAATATAAATATAAAAAAGTAGTAAAAATAAACACTACTTTATCTCTTTTTATGAATAAAATATTTAAGTTATTTTAAAAATTTTTCCTTTTTTAATACAACTAAATTAAGTGATTAAAATTTTTCCTTTTTTAATACAACGAAATCATTGATTAAAATAAAAATTTTAGAACTACTAAAAGTTTAATCCACTTATAGTTGAAAAAATATAAAATTGATTTTATAATAATAAATATTAAAAAAACTTATTAATAAATCTATTTACTTTTAATTAGTCAATAAGTCCTAAAATCAAAAAGAGAATAAATAATTTTCATTAAAAGAAAAAAATTAAGAAACAAAATAAAGAAAAAAGGTAAAAAAAATAAAGAAAAAAGGTAAAA
>JAKSUF010000062.1 GCA_024409145.1 archaeon
TTAATTTTTATTTATATTAATTTAATAAGGGTATATTTAAATAATATGACTTATAAACTATTATTATTATCAAAACTATGGAGTAATTTTTGTGGATAGTAATAAGAAGATGGAATTATTCAAAAATAAGGATGATGCTCAAAAACTTCTTGAGGAATCTAGAAAAAGAATCGATGAGATTGATAATAATTTAGTTGACTTAATTCATGAAAGAACTTCACTTGCTAAGAATATTGTCACTGCTAAAGTATTTTTAGGCATGGAAATTTATGATGAGAATCGAGAAAAGATCATTCATGCTAAAATTAATAAATTAGCTAATGAAAAAGATATTGATGCAGATATTCTTGGCGAAATTATGAATATGCTCACAATTTTAAGTAAAAATAAACAAAAAGATATTTTGGAGGAATGATTATGGGAAATATTAGAACTTCATTTGTAAAACGTATATCTAAAGAACTTATTGAAACTCATGCAGGTAAATTCACTACTGATTTTGAAGAAAACAAAAAATTAGTTGCTGAATACTCTACTGTAAGTACTAAACATTTAAGAAACAAAATTGCTGGTTACATTACCAGATTAGTTAGACAACAAGCAAATCAAGCTTAATTGCTTTGCTTTTATCTAATTTTTTACTTTTTTTATTATTTTGGTATTTTTTATTATTATGCTTTTTTTGATTTTTGTTTAAGTTTTTATTTTTTTTCTTCTTTTGGTATTTTTTGTTCTTCTGCTTTTTTATAATATTTTAATATATTAATGTAAAGATTAATGTAATTGATATGTAATATGTAAAAAGGTGTGTAATAAATGGAATTAATAGTAGCTAAATTTGGTGGAACTTCAGTAGGAAATGGTAAAAGGATTCGTCAAGCTGCTCAATCTGTAGTTGATGAATACATGAATGGTAAGAAAGTTGTTGTAGTTGTATCTGCAATTAACAAGACTACTGATGACCTTACCACAATTACTGCAGAATCTATTCCTGATGCTACTGATAAACAACAAGCTGAGATTTTATCTATGGGTGAAAAAACTAGTGTCAGAGTTCTTTCCTCTGTTATTGAATCTTTAGGTGTTAAATCTGAATTTGTTGATCCAAGCCATGATCTTTGGCCTATATTAACTGATAGTAATTACCTAAATGCTGAAATAAATTTTGAAGCTTCTGAAGAAAAATCTCAAGATTTATTTAAATTATTAGATGATGGTATTATTCCTGTTGTTTGTGGATTTTTAGGAAGAGATGATAATGGTGATGTTACTACTCTTGGAAGAGGTGGTAGTGATATAACTGCATTTTTCTTAGGACATTGTTTAAAAGCTAATGAAGTTATTATTGTTACTGATGTGGATGGTGTTATGTCAACTGATCCTCGTAAAATTTCTAATGCAATTAAATTAGATCAAATTTCTGTTGAAGAAATGAGGGACTTAGCTACTCATGGTGCTCAAGTTTTACACCCTCATGCATTAAGATATAAAGACCCTGAAATTGATGCTAAAATTATCAGTTTTGAAAAAGAATGCTTAGCAGACCCTGGAACTGCAATTGTGGGACCTTTTGAAGATTCATCTACTGATGTTATTAATATTTATCATGATCCCATTACTGCTGTAGCTATTGTTGGGGAAAATTTACTTAATCAAGTTGGATTACTTGCTAAACTTACTAATATTATCTCTGAGGCAGATATAAACATTTTTGGAATTTCTGTAGGTCATAATTCTATCACTACCTTCTTAAATAAATCTGATGCTGATGAGGTTTACCCTGTATTACATGATTTAGTTATTGAAGAAGACAATTTAAGCTCTATATCATTAGGTGGAGATATTGGTATGATAACTGTAGTTAGTCCAGAATTTATTGATACTCCAGGTATTGTTTCTAGTATTACTAGTCCACTTAAAGATAATGATATTAATATTATTGAAATTTCATCTTCTCAAACAGCTGTTGTTGTTTTTGTTGAATGGAAAGACTCTCGTAAGGCTTACAACTTAATTAAGGAAGTTTTATAACTTCCGTTGTTCTTTTTTTTAACTTATTGTAAGCTGTTAAATTATGTATTATATTAATTTTATGCTTTAAAAAATTAAAACTATGATTTTAGATTATATTATGATTTTAGATTGTTTAAAAAACTATGTTTAAATTAATGATTTTGTATAGTTTAAGAAATTAAACCTATTCAATATTATGATTATTATAAATTACTAAATTACCAAATTAATGATTATTAGGTGTTATAATGAATTTTGAAGGTACTGCTGTTGCTATGGTAACTCCTTTTAATAAGGATTTAACTATTGATGAAGAAGGTTTCAGAGAAAATGTTAATTGGTTAATTGACCATGGTGTAGATGGATTAGTTGGTGTTGGAACTACTGGTGAATCTGCAACTCTTAATCATGATGAACATCAAAAGGTAATTGATATTTTAATTGATGAAGTTGATGGTAGAGTAGCTACATTTGCTGGAACTGGAAGTAATTCAACTTCTGAAGCATTAAGTTTAACTAAATATGCTGAAGATGCAGGTGCTGATTTTGCACTTTTAATTACTCCTTATTATAATAAACCTCAACAACATGGAGTTATTGAACATTATAGACATGTTAATGATAATGTTGATATTGATATTGTTGCATATAATGTTCCTTCTCGTACTGGTTTAGATATGGCTCCTGAAACTATTGTTGAACTTGCAAAAATGGATAGAATTTCTGCATTAAAAGAAGCATCTTCTGATGTGGACAAAACATCTAAAACTATGAGATTACTTAGACAAAACCAACTCGAAGATGATATTGTTATATTATCTGGTAGTGATGAATTAACTCTTCCTTTAATGAGTATTGGTGCAAAAGGTGTAATTAGTGCATCTGCTAATATTGATCCTAGAAGAATGGTTTTAATGGTTAATAGTATTCTTGATGGTCAAATGGATAAAGCATTAGATTTACATTATGAAATGTATGATTTAATCAAAGCATTATTTATGGAATCCAGTCCGGCTCCTGCTAAAGAAGCATTAAAAATGATGGGTTTGCCTTCTGGACCTTTAAGATTACCATTAGTCCCTATGTTAGATGAAAATAAAGAGCATTTAAGAAAAGTTTTAATAGATGCTGGAATTATTGAATAATTGATTGATTGATTTGTATCTTGAGTTTATTTACTTAATTGGATGAATTGATTGATTTTGTATGTTAAGTTTTATTTACTTATTTATTAAATAAATTAAACTATTATATTTTATATTAGAGTGATATTATGATTAAAGTTGCTGTTACTGGAGCTGCTGGAAGAATGGGCTCTGGAATTGTTAGAAAAATTACTGAACAAGATGATATGGAAGTTGTAGCTGCTATTGAAATGCCAAATACTCCTTTAGAAGGTAAAGATATTGGTTTACAAGCTGGAATTGATGAACTTGGTGTAAAAATCACTGGTTCTCAAAATCTTGAAAAAGCTTTAAAAGAATCTGGAGCAGATGTTTTAGTTGATTTTACTATTGCTCCTGCTGCTGTTGAAACTATTAAAATAGCTGCAGATTGTGGAGTTAATCTTGTAGTTGGAACTACTGGATTTACTGAAGAACAAGCAAAAGGTAATGCTGATGTAATTGCTGATAAAAATATTAAAGCAGTAATCTCTTCTAATTTCTCAATTGGTGTAAATGTATTCTTTAAAGTTTTAAAAGATTTAACTCCAATTTTAAATGATTTTGATATTGAAATTATTGAAGCACACCATAATCAAAAACAAGATGCACCATCTGGAACTGCTATGACTGCATTTGAAACTGTTGCTAATGCTTTAAACCGTGTTCCTGAAGATGTAGCAGTTTATGGTAGAGAAGGTCAAGTAGGTAAAAGAACCAAAGAAGAAATCGGTTTACATGCTATCCGTGGTGGAGATATTGTTGGAGACCATACTGTAATGTATATTGGTGATGGTGAAAGATTAGAAATTAATCATAAAGCTCATACTAGAGAAGTATTCATTGCAGGAGTTATCAGAGCTTTAAGATTTGTTGGTTCTGCTGAAGCAGGTAAAGTCAATGATATGGCTGATGTTTTAGGTATTAAAGATTAATCATATTAGTTTGAACTATGTGATTAACTAAATTATTATATTTATTTTGAGTTGATTAAAATGGTAAAAGTAGGTGTACTTGGTGCAACTGGTATGGTAGGACAAAGATTTATCCAACTTTTGGATAATCATCCTGATTTTGAAATAGCTGCTTTAGCTGCTTCTTCAAGATCTGCAGGTAAAAGATATGAAGATGCAACAACTTGGTATTTAGATACTCCTATGCCTGATTCTGTTAAAGGTATGAAAGTTGTTGAAACTGACCCTGCAAAAATGGATAAAGATGTAGAAATTGTATTCTCTTCTCTCCCAACTGATTTTGCAGCTACTGTTGAACCAGCTTATGCTAAAGATTTTGTTGTAGCTTCTAATGCAAGTGCTATGCGTATGAAAAAAGACATTCCTTTAGTTATTCCTGAAGTAAATCCTAACTTCTTAGATATGATTGATGCTCAACAAAAAAATAATGATTGGGATGGATTTATTGTAACTAATCCTAATTGTTCCACTATTGCTTTAACTTTAACTTTAAAACCAATCTATGATAATTTCAACATTAACAGAATCTATGTCTCTACTATGCAAGCTATCTCTGGTGCAGGATATAATGGTGTTCCATCTATGGCTATTGTAGATAACTTAGTTCCATATATTGGTGGAGAAGAAGAAAAAATGGAAAGTGAAAGTTTATACTTATTAGGTGACATTGATGGTGATGATGTAAAACCTGCTAACTTTTCATTAAGTGCTTCTTGTCATAGAGTAGCTGTTGTTGATGGTCATACTGAAGCTGTTTTCATTGAATTAGATGAAGAAGCAGATATTGATAAAATTAAAAATAAAATGGCTAACTTTAAAGGATTACCTCAAGAATTAGATTTATACTCTGCTCCTGAAAATCCAGTCATTGTTAAAGAGGAAATTGATAGACCTCAACCAAGATTAGATAGAAATACTAGTGGTGGAATGGCTGCTACTGTTGGTAGAGTAAGAAAAGATAATGCATTTGATAATAGTTTCAAATATGTCTTAGTAGGACATAACACTATTAGAGGTGCTGCTGGAGCATCTATCTTAAATGCAGAATTAATTAATAAACAAATTCTTTAAGTTTATTAATTTTTTATTTCTTTTTTATTTTTTTTTAATTAATTTTTTCTTTTTATTTTTAAGTCTATTTTTTTATTCATTTTTCAGTGTTTTATTTTTTATGATTTTCTTGTTTTTAGGATTAGTTTTTTTATTCATTTTAATCATTCTATTTTCCATAATTCCTTTAATACTTACTAATTTTTATAAATGTCCATCATATTAATTTAATTTTATTCTATATGTTGTAATAATTTAAATAATATGAAAATCAAAAGTATTAATAATAGGACTGTTAATTAGTATAAAAATATTAAATTTATTAATAATAATTGATTAGGGATAAACATGGCATTTGAAAATGATGAAATGAAAAATCTTCAAAAATTAGTTAAATCCTCTTTAATTGAAATAAATAAACTTAAATTAGAACTTGTTAAAGTTAAAAATGAAAATTCTTCTTTAAAAAATAATGATGATTTAGCTAAACTAAAATTTAAGCATGATGATGATTTAAGCAATTTAAAATTAGAACATGAAGGTCTTTTAGCTAAATTAAAATCTAAACATATTGAAGATTTAAAAAATAAAGAAGATGAAATTGACTCTTTAAAAATAAAATTAAGTACTATTTCAGAAAATACTCAATCTGAAATAATTGATTTGAAAAAAAGTTTTAATGAACAATTAAGTAAAAAAGATTCAAAAATTAATGGATTATATGATGATATAACAGATTTCAAAAAGAAATTATCTGAAACTGGTGATCAATTAGAATCTAAAAGTTATTTAGTTTTAAGTCAAAAGAATGAAATTGAAAAATTATCTAATCAAATTGTTGATTTAAAAAAGCTTAATGAATCTTTAATTAAGATGAAAGAATCTTTAGAAGTTGATTTTAATAATTTTAAAAATTTAGAATTAGATGAAGTCAATACTAAATTAAAAAATGCTTTAAATGAAGTCTCTGATAAAGAAACTAAAATCCAATCTATTTCTAATGATTTAAAAATATCTGAAAATGAATTAACTTCTCTTAGAAGAGAATTTGAAGAATATAAACGTAATGTTTCTAAAACTGAAGTTAAATTAGCTGCAGCTTTAAATTCTGTTGATGAAAAAACTACTGAAATGGAAAAACTCAATTTAAAAATTGAAAGTCAAAGAGAAATAATTACTGATTTAAAAACTAATTTAGTTACTAAAGACAGTCTTGTAGCACTTCAAAGAGAACTTGATTCAAGAGATTTAACCATCAAAGAAAAAGATGTTCAAATCAGAGTATTAAAAGATAAAACAGTTTCTAAAGAAGATTATGATAATGTTCAAAACGAATTATCTAAAAAAGATCTTCAAATTAAACGATTAAATGAAGTTAAAGATTTATTCTTTGAATTATCTGATAAAGAACCAATAGTTTCTTCTCTTGATGGAGAAATCATCAATAATGCATCTAATGAGGATAATTATTTATTAGAACTTAATGAAATTAAAAAAGAGTTAGAAGAAGCTAAAGCTGAAAATATCAAATTTAATTTAACTTCTCAAGAAGATAATGTTGATGAAGAATATGTTAACAATCTTAAACTTGAATTGGATAAATATAAAGAATCTGTTGAAGAATTAGAAAAAATCAAAGATATCTATAATAAGTTAACTTCTCCTCAATTAGATAACTTAACCTCAATCCAGTCTCAAGTTTATTATTTACTTCCTGATGAAGCTATGGATACATTAGCTATTAAAAACTACTTAAATGAAGTAGCATTCAATAGTCTATCCTTTGCAAATACAAAAAGTATCCTAAAAAGCCTTGAGAAAAAAGGATATCTCGAAACTGAAATCAATGAAAAAGACATAGCATTTTGGAAGAAAATAGATAAATCTTAATTTTATCTTTATTTTTTTTATTCTGGTTTTTTTGTTTTTTATTTTTGTTTCATTATTTTCTAATGTTTAGTATATTGTCAATTTTAGTTGTTCTATGTAATTTAACTATAAATTCTATCTTTAACTATTAAATGTTTTAAAAAGAAAAATGTTGGGGTTCGAAAACTATTTATATCTTAATGTTTAATTATTATATAAAAAATTAGTTTAATAAAATTTATAAAAGGTGTTATCATGGTAAGTATAGAAGAATTTCCAATTTCAAGTGCAGATCATATCCCAGGTTATAAAATTGTAGAAACTAAAGGTTTTGTTTATGGTTTAACTGTAAGAAGTCGTGGTGTCGGTGGAAACATTGGTGCAGGACTTAAATCTCTTGTTGGTGGAGAAATTAAACAATATATTAAAATGATGGAAGATGCTCGTCAAGAATCAATCAATCGTTGTATTGATCATGCTAAAGAATTAGGTGCTAATGCAATTATCACTATTAGGATGGATTCTGATAGTATTGCTCAAAGTATGCAAGAAGTTTTAGCTTATGGTACTGCGGTTGTAATTGAAAAAGAATAATTTATCTACTATTTATTCTTTTAAATGTTTGATATTGGGCATATTGGTATATTTCAATTAAAAAAATCCTCTAAATGGGATAATGTTTATATGTAATGAAAACATATATTAATATAAGTGGGTTATCTTTTATCTTTTAGTTTACCTCCCAATTCAAACTATTTTTTTATACAGATAATTCACTTACTTTTATTTAATCTTATTTTATTAAACTTTTTTTTAACTATATTTTACATGCT
>JAKSUF010000063.1 GCA_024409145.1 archaeon
AATTATTAACTAATCCTTTTGAAAGTATTTTTGATTCTCCACTTTATAATTGGAAAATTGTTAAATATAATGATTCAGTTATTCTTGTTGGTGTTGTTCAACATGTTTTACTTGATGGAACTTCTCTTTTTTCACTTCTTCCACAAGAAATTGAAAAAGCAATGAATACTTTTAAAAATAATGAAGATTATGTTGTTTCTAATGATTTGTCCTATGAAGTTTATGTAAACAGGGAAAAAGAATTTTTAGAAAGTGAGGATTTTAAATTAGAAAAAGAATATTGGTTAAATCAGTTAGATGATTATAAAAAAGATTGGTATGATTTTGAAAATTTAGAAATGAATAGTTATAATTTAGTTTTAGATAGTGATTTAACAAACAAATTAAAAAACTTGAATAATATTAATGGTAATAACATTTCTCCATTTGTCTTAGCATTATCTACTGTATACTTATACTTCTCTAAATCTTCAGATTCTAATGATATGGTTTGGAATACTTCTGTAAATGGTCGTTATTATGGTGATGATTTACTTAATAAGATGGGAATGTTCGTAAATGTTTTACCTCTTAGATTTAATCTTGAAGAAGATTTAAGTTTTAAAGATTTGCTTTTAGCTGTAAAAACTGTTTTAAAATCTGGTTTAAGTCATGGTAAAATTCAATTTAATAATTACTCTTCTGATTTGAGAGTTAAAGGATTAGAACCTGGTCTTATTTCTATGTATTCTATTGTATCTAATTCTTCTGATTTTGGAGTTGAAGGTTTATCTTATTCTGATGAAACTGAATTTCCATTACATATTCGTGTGAATAAGAATTTATCTGATAAAAATGGACTTCAAACATTAGATATTGAATATAATAAAAATTGTTTCTCTTACAAACAAATAAATGAGATTGCTAATGGAATTAAATCATTACTTAATCAAATATCTGATGATTCTGATAAATTATGTTCTAATTATGAAATAAATACTAATGAATTTTATAAGGCTGAAAAATACTTTAATAATTTAATTAATTCATTTGATTCACCTACTATTATCTCTCCAGATGTTACTGATAAATCTAATCCATCTGATTTTAAATTATTAAATAATGTTTTCTCTAAACATATTTCTAAAGACTTAATTTTATCTACAATTTTGTTTAACCTAACTAAATTTTCATTTTCAAAAAATATTTTGATTTCTGCTTTATTTAATCGGAATATTAATGGAAATGAATACTTAAATGAATTTAATGAACTTCCTATAGGATATAATTTTGACACAGATTATTCTATCAAAAATTATTTAGATGATATTAAAGAAGAATTGGAGAAAATCAAATCTTTTGCCTTTTATCCTTTAGTTAATAATAGAACTATTGATTTTGAAAGTGAAATTTTATTTAACTATGATAATGCTAAAGTAGATTTATCAAATTATAAATTAATTTTTTCTATTGTTGAATCTGATGATAGGACTACATTAAATATTGAATATGATAGTTCTTATTTCTCTTCTAATATTATTAGTGCATTTTTAGATGGAATTAATGTTTTAGTAACTAAATTTATAGAGTCTCCTGAAGAATCATTAAAAGATATTTCAATTTGTGAAAAAATTGATAATGATGAAGGATTTGAGATTGAACTTGCTAATGAAGGTGTAATAAAAGACATCTTTGAAAGATGGGTTAAAGACGAACCTGATAAAACTATTCTTTATGCTGATGATGGGGAATTTACTTATAAAGAGTTAAATGAAAAATCAAATCGTATTGCTAATTCTCTTATTAAAAAAGGAGTTCAAATTGAAGATAAAATCATGTTTATGATGAAACGTGATAGTAATCTTATTGCAAGTGTTTTAGGAATTATTAAAGCAGGATGTGCATTTATTCCAATAGATCCTAAATATCCTCAAGAAAGAATTAATCAAGTTTTAGAAGATAGTGACTCTAAATTTGTTATTGTAAGTGATGGTATAGAATATTCTGGTGAAAATGCAATTAATGTTAATGAACTACTTAGTGAAGAAGATACTTCTAATCCTAATGTTAAATTAAGTCCTGAGAATTTAGCTTTCTTAATTTACACTTCTGGTTCTACAGGAAAACCTAAGGGGGTAATGCTTACTCATATGGGAATTTCTAATTATATTGCAAATCATCCTCAAAACATGCCTATTTATTCACTTGTAAATAATTGTAGTAAAATGATTTCAATTTCTACAGTATCATTTATTGTATTTTTACGTGAGATTTTTGGTACTATTATGAATGGAATGCCTGTTGTATTTGCAAATGATGAAGAATCTATAAATCCTCTTGAACTTGTTAAATTATTTGATAAAACTGGTGCTGATGCTTTTGGATCTACTCCTACAAGATTGCTTGAATACTTAAAACTTGAAGAAATTCAAGATAAAGTAGCTAAATGTAAATTCTTGATTGTTGGTGGTGAAGGATTCCCTCCAAGACTATATGATGTAATTCGTGAGTATTCTGACTGTGAAATTTATAATTCTTATGGTCCAACAGAAGTAACAATTGCATCTCATGGTAAATTAATTGATTCACCTATTGTTACTGCTGGTTTCCCAATGCTTAATGTAGTTGATAAAGTTATGGATATTGATGGAAATGAATTACCTCCTTATGTTACTGGTGAATTATATGTTGGTGGTGCAGGAATTGCAAGAGGTTATTGTAATAATGAAGAACTTACTAATAAAGTTTTTATGAATTTGAATGGAATTAATTATTACAATACTGGTGACTTAGCTAAAAAAGATGAATTTGATGAAGTTTATGTTTTAGGACGTAATGATAGTCAGATTAAACTTAGAGGTTTAAGAATTGAATTATCTGAAATTGAGGATACAATAGCTAATTATCCTGGAATTAATTCTATTAAAGTTATGGTAAAAGAAGTAAATGGTATTGAACATTTATGTGCTTATTATACTGTTTTAGAAAATGTTGATTCTGGAGAGTTAAAAACTTATTTAACTAAACAAATTCCTGATTATATGGTTCCTTCTTATTATATGAAACTTGATAAATTCCCTACAACTCCTAATGGTAAAACAGACTTTAAAAATTTACCAGATATTGAAATTAAAGAAGAGAAATTTGTAAATCCAGAAACTAAAACTGAAAAAGTATTATTTGATATTGTAAAAAATATTTTAAATATTGATAAATTTGGTATTAACACTGACTTATTTGCAGTAGGTCTCACATCTTTATCTGTTATTAAACTGATTTCAGCTATTTCTGATGATTTTGATGTTCTTTTATCTATTAATAAAATATTAAAAATTAAAACAATTAAAAATATTGCTTTAGAAATTGATTCTAATTCAATAAATTTAAATATGGAAGATACTTCAGTTTCAGATGGTAAGTTATATTCTTTAACATCTAATCAATTAGGAGTTTACTTTGATTGTGTAAAAGATCCTGAAAAACTTTCTTATAACTTACCAAAATTTATTAATTTTGGCGATATTGATGCAGAAAGACTTAGATTATCTATTATAAAAGCTATTGAATATCATCCTTATTTAAAAACTCGTATTGTTATGGATAATGGTTCTGTTTATCAAGAACAAAGAGATAATTTAGTTATAGATGATTTAATTGAGGTTGTTGAAATAGATTCTACTATCTCTGAATGTATTGATGATGATTATATTAAAGAATTTATCAAGCCATTTAATTTAAGTGAAGGTCCTTTATTTAGATTTAAAATTATTAAAAACTCTAAAGAAGTTGTTCTTCTTTCAGATTTCCATCATATAATTGTTGATGGAACTTCATTGAATTTATTATTCCATCAGTTAGCTTTAATATATGATAGTTCTAACTTAGAATTAGATGATACTGCTTTAGAAGAATTAGGAATTTCTGAAATCAAAAAATTAGAGCCAATTAATGGATTTGAATATTCTTTAAAAGAAGTTAAAACTGAAGAATCTAATCTTTATAAGGAAGCAGAATTATTCTATTATAATAAAATTAAAGAATATGATGAAGCTACATTAGTTTCTCCAGATCTAAATGGTCTTGAAGAAGATGGTGTTGCTGCTGAAGTCTTAAAATTTATTAGTAAAGATAAAATTGATTCATTTTGTAGTAGTTTGGCTATTAGTCCTAATAATTTATTCTTAGCTATTTCAAGTTTTGTTTTATCTAAATTTGTTTATAATAGGGATTTATTATTTGCAACTATTACAAATGGTAGGTTCACTCCAGATGAACAAAATACTCTTGCTATGATGGTTAAAACTTTACCAATAGCTTTAAAATTAAATAGTGATTTGAGCTTTAAAGACTACTTTGAATATATTAATAAAGAATGGTTAGATACATTATCTTACTCTTGTTATCCATTAACTAAAATTGTTGATAAGTATGGAATGGTTCCTGAGTTTTTATATGCTTTCCATGGTAAAATTATTGAAGATATTCATATGGATGGTAGAATAATTGAACGTGAAAGCTTGGATTATGATGGTCTTAAATTTAAATTAACTTTAAATGTTATTGAGATAGATGGGGAATATAAATTAGCTTGTCAGTATAATAATGCATTATATTCTAAAGAATTAATTAATACCTTTTTAAATTCTATTTCAATTGTTCTAGACAAATTAATGAATTTAACAAAAGACTTATCTTCAAATGATGATTTAACATCAAAAATAGAGAATACTTTCCTAAAAGATGTTTCTATTGTTTCAGATGAAATGATTAAAGAATTTAATCTTAAAGAAATTCCTGAATATAGATTAAATAAATTGTTTGAAAATGTTGTCTGTGAACATGGTGATGATATTGCATTAATTTGTGAAGATGGTGAATTCACTTATGATGAATTAAATATCAAAGCAAATCGTATAGCTAATGCTTTAATTAAAAAAGGTGTTGGTGTTGAAGATAAAGTTATGTTTGTTTTAAAACGTAATAGTAATGTTTTTGCTTCTATGTTTGGTATTTCAAAGGCTGGTGCAGCATTTATTCCAATTGATCCAGATTATCCTAAAGATAGGATTGAACATGTTTTAACTGATAGTTCATCTAAATTTATTATTGTTGATGAGATTATAGATATAAATGATGTTGATTTAAGTGAATATAGTGAAAATTTATTAAATATTGATGATTTGCTTAAAGAAGAAGATATTTCTAATCCAAATCCTGATTTAACTCCTAATAATTTAGCTTATCTTATTTATACTTCTGGTTCAACAGGACTTCCAAAAGGAGTAATGATTGAGCATAGAAATATTACAAACTTTGTATATCCTGACCCTTCAAGTATTTATTGTTATGAAATAGCTACTAATAGTAAAAAAGAAGGATATAAATGTTTATCTATAGCTACTGTTGCATTTGATATGCTTATGCAAGAAACTTTCATACCTCTTTTAAATGGTGGTACTGTTGTATTTGCTAATGATAAACAATATAAGGATCCATTAGCATTATATGATTTAATTAAATCTACAGGTGCTAATGTTTATAATGGAACTCCTTCTAGATTGCTCCAATATTTTGAAATGGATGGATTAAAAGATGAATTTGCTAAATTCAAGATTTTCTGTGTGGGTGGGGAAGGAATTCCACATCAATTATATGATAAGGTAAAAGAAGAATGTTCTGATGCTAAATTCTATAATATTTATGGACCTACTGAAACTACTGTTGTATGTAATACTCGTTTAATTGAAGATGGTGTTTTAGCTATTGGAAAACCTTTATTTAATGTTCATGAAGAAGTTATGGACTTTGATTCTAATCCTCTCCCTCCACATGTAGTTGGAGAATTATATATTGCAGGTGGGGGTGTTTCAAGAGCTTATCTTAATCGTCCTGAGAAAAATGCAGAAGTTTATAGTGAAATTAATGGAATTAAATTCTATCATGCTGGAGACTTTGCTAAATGGGATGATAATGGCGAAATATTTATTCTTGGGAGATTAGATAATCAGATTAAACTTAGAGGTTTAAGAATTGAAATTGGCGAAATTGAATCAGCTATTTCTGAATATCCTGGAATTAAATCACTTGCTGTTGTTGTTAAAAAGATTAAAGATAATGATCATTTATGTGCTTATTTCACAATTGATGAAGAACATAAAAAAGATAATTTAGGTGAAAATGAGTTTTCTATTGATATTGATGATTTAAAAGAAACAATTGGTGAAAGATTAACTCATTATATGGTTCCTACAGTTTATATGGAATTAGATAAAATGCCTGAGACATTAAATGGTAAAACTGATCTTAAAAACTTACCTGAACCTGTTTTAATTTCAGAATATGTTCCTCCTGAAAATGATATTGAAGCATTCTTTGCAAATACTTTTGCTGAGATTTTAAGTCTTGAACAAGTAGGAGTTACAGATAACTTCTTTGAAATGGGTGGAACTTCATTACTTGTAACTAAAATCACTATGGCTGCTTTAAATAAAGATTATAATCTTAATTATGGTGATGTTTTTGATAATCCAACTCCACGTAAACTTGCAGAATTTATCATATCTGATGAAAATTCTGGAGTGGAGCTTAGTGAAGAATCTAATTATGATTATTCTGAAATTAATAAATTATTAGAGAAAAATACTTTAGAAAATCTTATTGCTGGTGAGAAAGAAGATAGTTTAGGAGATGTTCTTTTAACTGGAGCTACTGGATTTTTAGGAATTCATGTTTTACATGAGTTATTAGAAGTAGAAACAGGTAATATTTATTGTTTAGTTAGATCAAGAAAAGGATTATCTTCAGAGGATAGATTAAAATCTTTACTCTTCTATTATTTCTCAAATGATTATTGTGATTTATTCAATGAAAGATTACATATTATAGAAGGAGATATAACTGATTATAAAGACTTTGAAAAGCTAATTTCATATAATATTGATACTTTAATTAACTGTGCAGCAAATGTAAAACACTTCTCATCAGGTACTGATATTGAAGATATTAACCTTGGTGGTGTTATTAATGGTTTGAAATTTGCTAAATTAAAAGACTGTAAATATGTACAAGTTTCTACTTATAGTGTTGCAGGAGAAAGTGTTGATAACTTCCCTCCAGTAGATTATAAATATAATGAAAGAGATTTGTATATTGGTCAAACTATTGATAATCAATATATTGGTAGTAAATTCTTAGCAGAAAGAGCTATTTTAGAGGCAGCTGTTGAAGATGATTTAGATGTTAAAATCATGAGAGTGGGTAATTTAATGGCAAGAGACTCAGATAGTGAGTTCCAAATCAACTTTGATTCAAATGGTTTTATTAATCGTCTTAAAGCATTTGTTACAATTGGTGTAATGCCTTATGCTATGTTAAGTAATGCTGTTGAGTTTAGTCCTATTGATGTAACTGCAAAATCTATTGTAGCTTTATCTAAAACTCCAAAAGAATGTATAGTTTTCCATCCATATCAACATCATACAATTTGTTTCGGTGATATTATTGATATTATTAAACCATTAGGTTTAGAGATTAATCCAGTTGAAAATGATGAATATGAAATAGCTTTAGATGACGTTTTAAATGATAAAACAAGACAATCTGGAGTTTCTGGACTTATTACTTCTGTTGGTTCTGGTAAATTGAAAAAGATTTGGCTTCCTGCAGATAATGCTTATACTGTACAAGCTTTATATCGTTTAGGAGTGAAATGGCCAGTGATTTCTGAGGATTATATCTATAGATTTGTTGAATATTTAGATGATTTGGGTTTCTTTGATATTTATTTTATCTAAATTTATTTTATTT
>JAKSUF010000064.1 GCA_024409145.1 archaeon
TTTTTTCTAATAAGGAGAATAATAAATGACTGATGAAGAATATTTAAAGTTTCTAAAAGGAGCAAATTGTCTTTATGAGATAACAAAAGATAAGTTTTTATCAGAAAGTCTTAACTTAAAGGCATTTGATCTTGGTATTAATGTAGCAATGTTACTTAAACATAGTGGTTATCCACTATCTTATCAGCTTATAGGACTTCTTGAACCAGCATCTATGATGATGAATCCGGACGACCTTGATGTATTAACTCCATATCTTGCTTATAAGGAAGATATAGAAATGATAAGAACTTTTGCAACTGTTAGTTACACACACATGCCAGTTACACTTAAAGATCCAGTATTCTGTGCAGTGTATGGAGGTATGCTTCTTGCAAAGCATCGAATGATTAAGGTAACTATTAAAAATTATGACGTGGTCATTGATCATGTATTTAACACATTGACAGCTCTTCCATATCTTTCGACAAACAATTGTTTGTATACAAAAGAACTTGAGAAAGTTTTGAAAGAGCAACTTAATGAATGTGTGACTTATGCAGCAAAACCTAAGCCAAGGGGATTCTAATGGAGATAGGAATTTTATTTAATTAGTTATTAATAGCGTATTTTGTAACAGCAGCTTTAATGATTGGTCTTGAAATCGCAAGAGCTGCATTTAACCTTTAAAAGAAGAAGGAGATTTAACTATGGAAATCGTTCGGGTAATAGCAACAATTTTATTTTTCGCAGGATTTAGTGTAATGGCAGTAGCACCAATTGGTTCTCTTATCAAGGTGTATCTCTCAAAACCAAGTGACAAGAAAGAGGAGAATACAACTTGCTAACATTGTATTAGATTAAACATTAACATTAAGAGATCACATTTGTGATCTCTTTTTTTATGTTTTTTAAAATCTTTTGTATGTTCATTTTTTGTATAATAAATGTCTTATATAATACTTTATAACTAAAATATGTATAAAATACTTTTCAAATATGTTATTGATTTAGATTTTTTTTGTGGTAAACTTAAATTGCTACAGTATTTATAAAAGGAGGGATTTATGGCTGATATTATTAATTTTAACATGGCTAAAAAAGAAAATTCACGTGATAAAGTTAAGTTTTTAAATGATATTCTTGTACCAGAACACAAGAGTATTCTTCGTCATGTAAATGAAATGCTAATATTTGAAAAAACTAAAGTTAATGATAAAAGTACAAAAGATAATTATATCTTTGAAATCACATCCGGAACATTATCATCATGTTCAATAAATGCTGCAAAAAATAAAACAAAATATACAATAACATTAATCGATTATGAAAAATTAAAGTATGGTGTCGAAACTGTATTTACATTAGATAGAGTACCAGGTGCAAGTTTTGAAATAACTAAAAAAAGAAAAAGAGTAATAAACAATGGTAAGTTTATCGAATACAAATATACTAAAGGAAACTTTAATCATGATGGTTCACTAATAGCAAGAATAACATATATAAGAGATGAAAAAAACACAGTGTTATTCCAAGAAAATCAACTTAGTGAAGATAAGAGATTAGTTAATGTTTATGGCTATGATGAAAAATTAAATCTAACAACAATGCTACGTGGACTTAAAAAAGATAACGGTTATATTTTCTACGATGGTTATAGTGATAACTTAAGAGTACCAGAAGATAAAGCATTATTTGCTGTTAGTTTAAAAAATATAATTATAAGAAAAACAAAGTATGTAGTTCGTGGAGCAAGAACAAATAAATTAGAAGTAATTGCACCAAATGAATTAGATTTTATGAATAATAAACAAAAAGTTATGGAAGCAATTAAAGTTATACCAAAACTTTGTGATCATCAAAAAGAAGCATTTGAAAATTTTGATGGATTAAAAAAATATCAAAATGAATTTGATGAAGATGTTTATATCATGAGACAAAAAGATGGTAACTTATATACTTATACAGTTAAGAATGCACCTATATTTGATGTACAAGCAGAAAAATATAAATGCTTCTATGAAAATGATTTCTTAAATCCAAATAATATTGTAACAGAAGTAGAATGCTTAACATATCCATTAGTTCCAATAAATGAACTTGTTATAACAAAGATGGATAAAGAAACAAATATTATAATAAGAAAATCTACAGAAGTTTATGAAGATGATTATCTATTATTAAAAAGAATAAAAGATGACATTGATGGTGTAGGAGATGAATCATCTGTAATACAAAAATCAGAATATGTATTAGAAACAAATGATTCATTTAAAAAACAAATATTTGATAAAAGAGTAGTTCCTTATGAATCATTTGATGAATATACATACATATGTAATCCAGAAGATGATAAAGTAGGATTTAAATTTTTAACAAGAGAATACTTTGATGATTCGTTAAGAGAAGTATTTGTTTTTGGAAAAATAAAATCTAATAATACATTTAAAAGTGTAAATAGTATTTTTGCAAGAAAGAATTCATTATTTGATGCATTAATACTTAAATCTGAAGATAGCGAAAACTTAAATCCTGATAGAGTTTTAATGGACTTTGGTAAAGTTGCAACACAAGATGTACAACTTAAAGGACTAGAATATTTCGATTATCAAGCAGATCAAAATGATCCATCAACATTGATTTATGTTGATGCAAATAGATTAACAAAATTCCTTGATGACTTTGATGAAGTAGAAGGAAAGATGCTAAAAAAATATAAAGACTTTAACAAAAAAGAAAAATCATTTATTAGTGAAGCATTAAAAAATGAAATAATAAATGAAATTAGAAAAGTAACAAAAAATAAGAAATAAAAAATAAGAAATAAAAAATAAAAATTAAAACAAAAATAAAATTTTAGAGGAATATATGAATAAAAAAATATTTTATTTAATCTTATTACCTATCTATGAAATTTTAGGAACATTTATATCATATAAGTTTATGCCAGGAGAAAAAGCAGGACTAATAATAGCTTTAATTGGATTCTTTATCTTATGGCTAGGAACAATATGGTTAATGGAAAAAGATAATTTTTTAATGAAGACAACTAAAAAAGCTAAAGCAATGTTTAATTATTTTGATATGGATAGAGTTAAAGAATTATTGAATTCTAAAAAGACAAAAGGCGATAGATTTGAAATGTTTTGTAGCGATGACAGAAACCAAAAGGTAACTGTTCTTACTATTAAGATATTAAATAATGATAATATAAAAAGATTACCTGATGGAAGAAGATTAAAGACACTTGGTAAACTGTTAGAAATAATAGAACTTAATGTTGAAAAAAGATTTGGTATCGTTTACAACATGTTTGATGATAAAATAACATGTCTATTTAATACTGTATATATGATTGATAATCCGGATCTTGAAGCAGTTAAAACAGCATTAAATATAAATATAGATTTAATGAGTTATAGAAATCAAGATAATGATGAAAAAGATAAAGATATAAATATAGATGATATAAAATTAGACATGTCTATAGTTAATGAAGATATGGATTTCTTTATAAGAGATAAAAGAGTAATAGTGAATGGTGATTTTAAATTGTCAAATGAACTTGTAGATATCTCTGGAGAAGAAACAATATACGTACCAGAAAAAATATTTAATAAGTATAGTAATAAATTTGATTACGATTACTTAGGTAAATTTTATTTCGAATGTGGTGACACAAAAGTATATAAGATTTATAAGATAGTTAATGATGAAGAAATAAAAGAAAATACTTATAAAGCTTCAAAATTGAAATTAAAAAAAGGTTCTGAAAAGAAATTAAAAAAATATGTTAGTGAACTAGAAGAGCAAAGAGTTAATCAAAGAGAAGAAAGATTAAAACATATTTTATAAAAGGTAAAATTATTAAGTAACAAAGATATAAATAGTAAAATATTTTTAAGTACCAAAAAATAAAAAGTGTATATTAAGGAAATTCTTTTTTATGATGAGGTAAGTTAATAATATAAATAATTAGTACACTAGATAATTATTGATTACAATAGCGCCTGATTTAATAATTTTGTAATAAATAGTTATAAAAAGTTAACAAAAACGTAGGTTTTATTTAATTGCATTTAGTATTAATCATGATATTATTAAATCATAAAAGAGAAACAAGGAGGTAGTTGGATGAAAAACAGATTATTGACATTTGGTATGGTAATTTGTATGGTAGGTTTATTAGTAGGATGCTCTAAACTTACAAAATCAATTGTAAAGAACAGTGATGTTGTTTATGAAGAAAATGATTTATCAGAAATTATTAAAGGTAGCGATGGAAAAGATTTAATACAATTATCTTTTACATCAGTTGAATTTCAAGAAAATGAAAGAACAAAAAATTTAATTAACTTAGTTAATGAAAAAAATCAAACAATGAAAGATTATTATCATGGTGAATTTTTAGAAATTTGTGAACCAAATTTAGAATACATGCCATCAGATGATTTTTTATTTGAAGCAGAAGTTAAATTTGATGTAGAAATGAATTCTAATGATTTAGTATCTATGTGCATTATGGATTATGATTATGCGGGTGGTGCTCATGGATCAACATCTTATATTGGTATGACATATGATTTAAAATCAGGAAATCTTGTAAAATTATCTGATATGTTTGTAACACCAGATTATAAAGAAACATTAAAAGATTTAGTAATTAAATTTGTTGAAGATAATAAAAATGATATTGATCCATTTGAAGAATATAAAACATATTTAGATGATAATATTAATGATGATGAATTCTATATTGATGAAAACGGAAACTTAGTATTATTATTCAATCAATATGATATTGCACCATATGCAGCAGGACCAATATTTATAACAATTGATAATAGCGATATTGAAAATATTTTAGCTGAAAGATTTAAATAAACAATATAGCGTATAATGAAAATAATTCATTCTAATATAGAACATATAAGAATGACAGTAACCAGAAAAGCAACCTTGAAAAAGCAGGTTGCTTTTTTGGTGAGTAATAGTAGTAATAGTAATATTTAAAATTTAAAATAAAATTTAAAATATAAAATAAATGTGAAATAAAAAATCACTTCAAAATATTTTTGAAGTGATTTTTATATTAATATTTTTTTAAAAGATTCTTTTTTATTAGTCATTAAAGTGGAATACAATAATATCTCCATCTTCAACAACATAAGTTTTTCCTTCCATTCTAACTAATCCTTTTTCTTTACATGCTGTATATGATCCAAGACTAATTAGGTCATCATATTTAACAACTTCGGCTCTAATAAATCCTTTTTCAAAGTCTGTATGAATTTTTCCTGCAGCTTTAGGAGCAATAGTACCTTTTTTAATTGTCCAAGCTCTAACTTCTTTTTCACCAGCAGTTAAGAAACTCATTAAGTCTAGTAAATCATAACTTGCACTAATTAAGTTATCAAGTCCTGATTTTTTAATGCCAAGGTCTGCTAAGAATTCTTGTTTTTCTTCTGATGTCATACCAACTAATTCTTCTTCAATTTTAGCTGAGATAACAAATACTTTTGAATTTTCTTTTGCAGCAAGTTCTCTTAATTTTTTAACTTCTTCATTTGATTCTGCTTCGTCAATTAATTCACTATCAAGAACATTAGCAGCATATATTACTGGTTTGTCTGATAATAAATTCATTTCATCTATAAGTAATTGTTCGTCTTCTTCCATTTCAAGTGATCTTAGTGAGTTACCAGCTTCTAAGTGTTTCATTACTTTTTCAAGGAATGGAACTTGCCATGCTAGTTTTTTATCATTCTTACATTCTTTAGATACTTTAGCAAGTCTCTTTTCAACAATTTCCATATCACTAAAGATAAGTTCTAGATTTATTGTTTCAACATCTCTTAATGCATCAATAGATCCATCAACGTGTGTTACGTTTTCATCTTTAAAACATCTTACTACGTGAACAATAGCATCAACTTCTCTAATGTGACTTAAGAATTTATTTCCTAAACCTTCACCTTTAGAAGCACCTTTAACAAGTCCTGCAATATCTACGAATTCGATAATAGCTGGAACTTTACTTTTAGCACTATATAAAGCTTCTAGTTTATCTAATCTTTCATCTGGTACTGTAACAATTCCTACGTTAGGATCAATAGTACAGAATGGGTAGTTAGCCGCTTCTGCATTAGATGTATTTGTTAAACAGTTGAATAATGTACTTTTACCTACGTTTGGTAAACCAACGATACCTAATTTCATATGTATATCTCCTTTATATTTATATTGTAATTTTCTTTAATCAACATATAAGAATATATCATATTTACGTTATTTGTCAATAATTATCTATTTATAATTACTTGAATTTAGAAATATATTCTTTATAATCTATATAAAAGGGTAAAAGGTGAACTTATGAAGATAACTGATGTAAATAGTGTTGAAGCAGATAAAGTTAGAAAATCACAATATATTAAACCTGAAAAGTCATTTGCATTTACACTTCAAAGTCATATTGAAGAAAATGAACTTGAAGAACAACTTAAAGTCATGGTAAATGACATTAATGAACAAGGTAAGATTTTAAGTGATCATATGGACTTTAAAGACTTCAAAAAATATAAAGAAATGATAACAGCATTCATTGAAGAAGTTACAAGTACATCACATAAATTTAGTAGAGAAGAATTTCTTGATAGAAGAGGAAGACATAAAATTTATGGAATGATTAGACTTGTTAATAAAGATGTTGATGACATTGCTCAAGAAATGTTAAAGAGCGAAAAAAATCCTTTAGCAATTTTATCAAAGATAGATGAAATTAGAGGATTACTTCTTGATATATTAACTTAAAAAATATCAAAGAATAAATTAAAAAATTATGGGAGGGTGTATGAGAAGTTTATCTATGGATTTAGATTATCTTAAATACTTTAATTTAAATGATGAAGATATAGTTGATGAACTAAATAGACTTAAGGGTAAGAATGTTACATCATTAATAATCCCATATGAAATACTGTTAAATAAAGACTTAATAGAATTTAAGAATAAAATATTCAGATGTCTTAGCATTGTAAAATTTGATTTAATATTTAGAGCTCAATCAATAAGAAATTATAGTGCGACATATACTGATGATAAAACAATAGAAGAGTCAGTAAATTGTCATAAACAATTTATTTTTAATTTGCAAGAAGAACTAAGTTCATTAAATATTGCAAATAAATTTAAAGTGATTTTTCAAGGTGGAGTTTGCAGAGGAACAGACATAAATATATTTTATGAAAAAGCATTTTATTTCTTTAATGAACTTGCAATAGCAACAGAAAAAATTGATGTAGATATTTTAATAGAACTTACACAAATAGATTACAAGATGGGTAGACTAATCGGTAACCTATGGAAAGACATGAAGTATCTAACAGATAGAATAAGATTAGATAACTTTGGTATCTGTTGGAATATGAAATCATCAAGAGTAAATAGAGAAGAATATGGTGATGATTTAATACCACAAAAAGAATTATTAGATAGAGTAAAAGTATGCATAATAACAAATCAAAATGCATATGATTCTAGAAAACCATTCAATGTAGAAATGCAATTTGAAGAAATAAAAGCATTAGTATTAAATGATTATAATGATGTATATCACTTAGAATATATTTACTCATATCTAGAAGAAAATAATATACCATATGATAATGTATATGATTCAGTAGATTATCTAAATTATATAATTACATATTATGAAAATGAAAAAATAAAAGATACATTAGAATTAAATGAAGGTTCACCCATTCTAGCAAAATGGACATTAAACC
>JAKSUF010000065.1 GCA_024409145.1 archaeon
TTTTCTAATGTTATTAACTTAAAATTTATTAGAACATTCTATGAATTTTTCTAATGTTATTAACTTAAAATTTATTAGAACATTCTATGAATTTTTCTAATTGTTCTAAAGCTTTTCCACTATCAATTAATTCTTTTGCGTATTCAATACCTTCTTCAATACTATTAGCTTTACCAGTGAAATAAAGACCAGCACCAGAATTTAATAAAACAACATCTCTCTTAGGACCTTTTTCACCTTTTAAGATATTTAATGCAATTTCAGCATTTTCTTTAGGATCTCCTCCTTTAATATCTTCTTTAGATGCTAATTTCATACCATAATCTTCAGGATTAATTTCATACTCTAATACTTCATCTCCATTAACTTCACAAACAGTAGTTGGAGCACTGATAGATATTTCATCAATTTTATCTTGACCATAAACAACCATAGCTTTTTTAACACCAAGATTTTTAAGAGTAATAGCTAATGGTTTAACAAGATCTTCAGAATAAACACCCATAATCTCAATATCAGCTGCTGCAGGATTAGCTAAAGGGCCTAAAATATTAAAGATAGTTGGAATAGCTAATTCAGCTCTCACAGGAGCAACAAATCTCATTGAAGAATGATACTTTTGAGCAAATAAAAATGCAATATTTATTTCATTTAATACTTTTAAACTTTCTTCAGGTTCTAAATCAATTTTAACTCCTAATGCTTCTAAAACATCAGCAGCACCACATTTACTTGAAGCTGCACGATTTCCATGTTTAGTAACTTTAACTCCAGATGATGCAATTACAATTGATGAGACTGTGGAGATATTAAAAGAATCAGAACCATCTCCACCAGTTCCTACAATCTCAAAAGTAGAACAGTTAGTATCTAATTTAGTACCATTTTCTCTTAAAGATGTTGCTGATGCAGTTATATCTTGAATTGATTCTCCTTTAATAGATAAAGCAGTTAAATATGAACTAATTTGAATATCACTTGCTTCACCTTTCATAATTTCATCCATAGTTCCTTTTGCCATTTCATAAGTTAAATCTTCATTTTTAACTAAACTATTGATTGCTGACTCAATAAAACTCATTTTTACCCCTTCTTCATATTATGAATTAATCTTTAAGAAATTTTCAATAATTTTCATACCTTCTTGTGTTAAAATAGATTCTGGATGGAACTGTAAACCATAAATCTTAGCATTTTTATGTTTAACTCCCATTATTTCATTCTCATCTGTCTTAGCTATTATTTCTAAATCTTTTGAAACTGATTCTACATCAACAGCTAAAGAGTGATAACGTGCAACAGTAGTTTTACCACTAATTCCTTTAAATAATTCATTATCATTTAAACTAATATCTGATGTTTTACCATGCATTAATTGTTTTGCATGTACAATTTTAGATCCAAGTGTTTGACAAATAGCTTGATGACCTAAACAAATTCCCAAAATAGGAATTTCTTTATCAACGAATTCTGAAACAAGTTCTTCACAAATTCCTGCATTTTCAGGTTTTCCAGGACCTGGTGATAAAATAATACAATCAGGATTTAATTCTTTAATTTCATCTACACTTAATTCATCATTACGAATAACTTTAATTTCATTATAAATTTCAGATTGAGTTTCTTTTTCACTTAAATCCATGTTTTTAATATTAGCTAATGCTTCTCCAATATATTGATAAAGATTATAAACAAAACTATCATAATTATCTACTAATAAAATCATAATATTCCTCCTATCACAAATTATTATTTAGATACCACCATTAGCTAATTCCAAAGCATCAATAACTGCTTGTGCTTTATTTAAGCATTCTTGGAATTCATTTTCAGGAACACTGTCCGCTACAATACCAGCACCTGAACGGATATATACTTTATTATTTTTTGAAAACGCAAGTCTAATTGCAATACAAGTATCTAAATTACCACTTAAATCTATGTATCCAATAGCTCCACCATAGATTCCACGTTTATTATTTTCAAGTTCATTAATAATTTCACAAGCTCTTATTTTAGGAGCTCCAGATAAGGTTCCTGCAGGAAGAATTGAGTTTATAGTAGAGATATAATCACAATCATCTCTTAATTTAGATTTAACTGTAGATCCTATATGCATTACATGAGAAAATTTAACAACATCTAAATATTTATCTACATTTACAGAACCGAATTCACTAATTTTACCTAAATCATTACGACCTAAATCTACAAGCATATTATGCTCAGCTAATTCTTTAGTATCAGCTAATAATTCTTCTTCCAGTTCATCATCTTCTTTAGCTGTTTTTCCTCTTGGACGGGTTCCTGCAAGTGGGAATGTATAAACTTCATCATCAACAAGTTTTACAAGAGTTTCAGGTGATGCACCTACCATTTCAATATCATCACTTGAGAAATAAAACATATAAGGTGAAGGATTTGTAGTTCTTAAAATTCTATAAGTATCAAATAAACTACCTTCAATTTCTGCTTCAATTCTATTAGATAAAACTACTTGGAAAATATCTCCTTCTTTAATATAATTTTTAGCTTTTAAAACCATATTAGAATACTCGTCTTTTGAGAATAATGGTTTAAACTCAGATTTAAGTTTTAAATTAGGTATTTTATAAGAACCAGATTCACATTTATTATCTGAGTTATACTTATAATCTAATTCTAAAATTGAATCTGCTTTAATTACATTAATAATTTCTTCAATAGACTCACAAGTTTTTTTATAATTAACTTCTAATGATTCTAAATCATCAGTTAATTCCATATTACTAATAATTATGATTTTTTGTTTGAAATTATCAAAAACAATAACTTTATCAAAGAGCATTAAATCTACATCTTTGAAAGAATCATCATCTTTTGCATCTAAGTTAAGAGAAGGTTCTGCATATTTAATATAATCATATGAGAAGTAACCTACTAAACCACCAGTAAATGGAGGTAAGTTAGAAAAACTTGGAGATTTATAATCATTGATAATTTGGCGAATATAATCACCAGGATTATTAGTTTCAGTAGAGAAATCTAAATCATCTGAATCCTTAGTAAATGATGATTCTCCTTTTATATTTAATAATCCATTATGACAAGTAATCTCTAATATTGGATCAAAACCTAAGAAACTATATCTTCCCCAATTTTTAGAATCCTCTACACTTTCAAGCATATAACAATGTTTGCTTAATAGTTTTAATCTTCTTAAAACTTCTACGGATGTTTTAGTATCTGAGAGAATCTCTCCATAGACAGGGATTCTTTTATATTCTTTGTTTCCTTTAAAAGATTTAATTTCTTCAATACTAGGTTGGAACATTTTATGCCTCCAATTTATAAAATTTTACATTTTTCATACTACATATTAATATATGATTGATGTACTATTTAAATCTTTGTTGTATAAAAATATACATTATAAGATATAAGAGTCAAAAAGAGAATTTTAATCACAAATTAAACAATGTATAATAAATATTTAAACAATACAATAAAAAAAATAAAACTGTGAAAAAAATTGTTAAAAAATTATAACAATATTAAAAAAATAATTAAAAAAATAATTAAAAAAAAATAATTGGAAGAGATAAATTATTTTGGTATATCTATATGAAAATTAATATAAGTATAAGGTAATTCACAACAAGGAATAACATCACGTGTATTAATAGTTGTCTTACCATACTGATTTACGAGTTCTTCAACTTCAGCTAAAACAGTTTTTACTTTATCTTTATCATGTACACGAACATTACCTAAAAAACTGATTTTACTTGAAATATTCATTACAGATAATCTATCAACCCTATATGGAAGATCATTTTTTTCTAAGATTACATTAAGTTTATCTCTAAGTTCATCTTTAATTCTATCTCTTTCTTCTCTTGTCATTTCCATGTTTAACACCTTACTAATTTAACATATTTTTCAAAATTGATAAATATAATTCATTAGCTAATTCATGACCCGAATCATATTGAATAGCTTTTCTTAAGAAATTTAAAGCACCTTGATTATCATCTTGTTCATATAAACACGCACCAATAAGATACCAAGCATCACTATGCTTTTTATCAATATCTAAAATATCTAAAAGAATATCCTTAGCAAAACTATAATTTTTCATATTATACTCATCTAAAGCTTCTAAATATTTGACTTTTATAATATCATCTGTACTAATTGGTTTAGGTTTATGAACATTATTTGAATTATTAATATTAATTTTATTATAATTTGAATCTAAACTATCAACAGAACTTGAATCTGAATATAATCCATTAACATTTACAGAATTAGAATCTGAATAATAATTATCAACAATAACAGAACTTGAATTTAAATAAAATTCATCATCCACTTTAATCTCATCATAAGATGGCTTATTCATTTCTTCCCACATATAATCTAATATGAATTCAGTAGCTTTTTTATGAAGAGGTTTATTATCATTACCACATTTTGGAGAGTAAATACAAGATGGACAACCACTTTTACAGGAACAAGTTTTTAAGAGTTTTCTTGTAGAATTAGTTAAATTAGAGAATATTTCAATAGCTTTTTCTGTAATACCAATTCCACCTTCATAAGCATCATAAATGAAAATAGTTGCTTCTTGAGTATCAATATGGAAATTAGTACTCATACCACCAATATCAAATCTATCACAAGTAACATGTAATGGGAAAAGACCAATCAATGCATGTTCAACACCATGCAAACCACCTGCAAAGACTTCTTTATCAGAAAATTTATTTTCTAAAGCTTCTTTAATTGAATTTGGAATTGTAAACCATAAACCTTTAGTTTTAAATTTAAGAGGTGGTAAATCTAAGTCATAAGTACCTATAACTTTAGAAAACTCCATTTTTTTATATTTATAATAATCTTCAGTTACTTCAAGCTCACCAAAATTAACTGTAAACTCACCAATCTTTTGTTTATTAATTTTTTTAGTAATCTTAATATCAGTTTTCTTAAGAGCTACTGTATGAGCTTTAACAGATCTTTTTATAACATTAATAAAGTGAGTTTCAAAATTAACATTAGTTACAATATAAGTTTGAGATTTATTAATTAAAACAGCACCTTCATGAGCTTCTCTATACATTTGAGACCTTTCGATTCTTTCAACTACATCTCTACCACACATTATAGTGAAAATTTCATTTGAAATCTGATCAAGTGAAAAATCAAAAGAAGGACTATCATCATAAGGATACATATAAATTCCAGAAGGATTTTTAAATATATCTTTAGTAGCAGCTATTTCATCTAAAAATTCCTCATCAGCATTAAATAATTCTAAAGCTTCATCAGCACTAATTGGAAGTTCTTTAGCTGCACAAACAATATGATTATATTTTAAAATATCATTATTAAGGTCAATAGCAATATTTTCATTAGCTTTTCCAAAGAATTCATCAGGATTATTCATAAAATACTGATCTAATTGGTTTTCAAAAGCAATTAAAACAACAAGAGACTTTTGTTGTCCCCTACCTGCTCTTCCAGCTTGTTGCCAAGTTGAAATCATAGAACCAGGATAACCAGAAATAATAACTGCATCTAAAGTACCAATATTAATCCCAAGTTCAAGAGCATTTGTACTAACAACACCTAAATAATCCCTTGATTTTAATCCTTTTTCAATACCTCGCCTATCATCTGCAAGATAACCTGCTCTATAAGAAGTTACTTTATCAAAAAGTTTACGTTTATGAACATAAAGGTCATTTTTTGCCCACATAGCTATTAATTCAGCTATTTTACGAGAAGATGTGAAACATAAAGTTTGGATATTTTTTAAGATTAAATATAAAAAAATATGCTCTGTTTCTTGATGTATAGATATTGAATCTTCTCCTTTTTTAGGCATAATCTTATAAGGATTATATAATACAAAATCTTTTTCTCCACTTGGAGAAGTATCCTTATCCACAATATCAAACTCTTCACCAACAAGCCTATTTGCAAGTTCTATAGGATTTGCAAGAGTTGCAGAAGATAAAATAAACTGAGGATTAGAACCATAAAAATTAGCTATTCTTTTTAATCTTCTAATTAAAAAAGCAACATTTGAACCAAAAATACCTTTATAATAATGAGCTTCATCAATAACAATGAATTTGAGATTTGAATAAAATCTTCTCCACTGATGATGCCAAGCTAAAATATGATGTAATTGATAAGGATTTGTTAAAATAACTCTTGATTCTTGTCTAATTTGATATCTTTTAGACTTAGGAGTATCACCATCATAATTATTTGCATTTAATTTTAAATCTAAATCTTTTTCAAACTTATGAATAGTTTCAATCTGATCATAAGCTAATGCTTTTGCAGGATAAATATATAATGCACATGCATTATCATCACCAATTAATGTTTCTAAAACAGGTAAATTAAAAGCAAGAGTTTTCCCACTAGCAGTTGGAGTTGTGATAATAATATTTTTATCTTCACGAATTTTTTCAATACTTTCAGCTTGATGTTCGTATAATTTTATATTATTTTCATCTAAATAATTTAAGATTTTTTCATTTAAATTAGCTACTTTTTTATAAGAACCTTCTTTAGAGGGAATTGTTTCAATATGCGCTATATTATCTCTAAAACGAATATCCTCTTTAAATTTATCAATAGCTAATTTCTCCATATTACTCACTTTTATTGCTTTGTTTAATATAAACTAAAATAATAAATAAATTATATATTATTTACTTTTTTTATAAAAATACAATTAAAATGGAAATTAAAAAATGATTGGATAATATATGATAATTACTTAAAAAATAGAAAATAAAACTAAAAAATAAAAAAATAAAAAAAAGCAGAACAGAAAAAATAAGAAAAAAATAAAAACCAATATAATTATAATTGATTCTTATCTAAAGTAGCTTGTCGGGTAACTAATTCCTTAATTAATTCATCAATAGTCTCAACTGGAGGAATTTGAAGTCCAACACAGATTCTTCTATAAGTTTCAGGATTTACATCAGCATCACTATTCTCTTGACCATTTAAAAAACCAAGTTGATAAGCAGCCATAAGAGTACTTGCATCAATAGGAATAGCTTTTACTTCACCTAAAATATTTTTCAATAACTCGAAATCTTCACTACTCATTTGTTTTTGTTCCATTCTTTCACCATAAAATTATAATTCTAATTATAATTATGAAATATAATCAACCATATTACTTAAAATATATTCATAAAAATTATTATCAAATATATTTTAAATTTTAGAGGTTAAATAATTATTTATTGAATTATAAATTAGGATTATAAGTTAAAGGACAATTATCTTCATGTTTTTTGTTAGGTCCTATAGCTTTCCATTCTACTAATAATCCACTGTCCCAATTAGGTTCCATAGTTCCCCACCAATTCTGCTTGATAGTGTCAAAATATCCATCAGTGAAAACTACACTACCTTCTTTTGCAGTATTATTTTCAAATGAATTAAATGATTCTAAGTAAATATGAGCAGAATTACCTTCACAGTAGATAGCACCACCTTTATCATTAGCGTGATTACCATAGAAAGCACTATGAGAAACTTTCAAATCATAACTATCATCCATATAAATAGCACCACCCTGATTATCAGTTACAGAATTATCTTTAAATATAGAACTCTCAACAGTAACACCATCATCAGACCAAACAGCACCACCA
>JAKSUF010000066.1 GCA_024409145.1 archaeon
GATCGTCAGTATTAAGTTGAAGAAAGATAAGAATTTTCTTATCTTTCTTTTTTTGTGTTCTTTTAGATTTTTTCAAATTTAGTATTAACATTTTTTTATTTTTGACGATAAAGTAATAGGGACAAAATTGTGAAATTTTATCTAATTTAACAGAAGGTGAAGATATGAAGACAGGAAATATTGAAAACAAAACTAGTATTTTAAATATCACAAATCAAAATATTAAATCTAACAATCTAAAAAAAGGTGATATTCTAACTGGTATTGTTCAAGGGATTGATAATAATAAAGTAAATATAAACTTCTCTAAGATAGATAAGACATGTTCATTAAATTTAGATAAATTGATGTCTGGAGTGAAAATTGGTGATCAAATTGATTTTGAAGTTAAGAGTGCTGATTCAGATAAATTAGAATTAGGATTGGCTAATCTAGACAAAATGATATCTAACATTGATGTATTAAAAAGTGATGAGTTTAAAGGGTTATCTTCAAAAGATGTTTTTGAAAGTTATGACTTTATTGAAAGCGATGAAGATAAAACAAAACCTGAACAAGAAGAAAAAGATGATTCTTTAAAAACATTATCAAAGAATGCATATGATGAAGCAATTAAGAAAATAATGACTCATGAAAATTATGATATCTTAAAATTATCATTACATGAATTTGTAAGTATGCTTGTTGATTATAATAATGATAAACTTGCAGGAATTGAATCAAGCGATGCAAATTTAGTTAAGAGTTTAGTTGATAATAAATTTGAAATGAAAGAAGATGAAGTAATCTTCCCAGAAGAAATTAAACAAGAATTAGTAAATATATTAAATGTATCATCATCACTAGAAAATATTGATGATGATGAAGCAGAAAAAATATCATTAGATATTATTAAAGAAAATAAAACCTTAACATTAAATAATGTATATGAATCAAAACATAAAGCATTAGCAGTTAAGAATGCTGAATTTGATGTTGATAGTTTTACAAATGATATTAAAAAAATCTTAAGTGATAATGATATTGAAATAAATAATGAAAATATAGAAGATAGTAAAAAACTTATTACAAATGAAATTGATGTGACAAAAGAAAACATAAATAGATTTAAAGAACTTAAAGAATCTATTAAAAATATTTCTAAAGAAGATGTTATAACAAAAAAACTAAAAGATATTACAATGAATGGTGATACTGATTCTGATGTTTGCCTTGAAACCGACAAACGTTTGGAAGAAGTAGCAAAAGAATTTAATGATTCGATAGATAAAGTTTTAGATAATAAAAAGATATTATCTAAAGTAAATGATCAATTTAAAGATATAAAAAGAACTTCTTTAAAACAAATAAATGATTTTGTAAATAAATTAGTTGAAGTTCCAAAAGAAGAAACAAATGTTGAAACAGAACTTACTAAAACATTACAAGAAGCAAGATTACTATTTACAGCTAAGAGTGCTTATACAATGTTTAGTAAAGGAATAGATGTATTTGTAAGTCCATTAAAAGATGTTGTAGCTTCACTTAAACAAATTGATGCAAATGAAAAACAAATTGTGAATGGTGCAAAATTAAATGAACTTAATGAAAATTTATCGAATTTACAAGTTAGAAATTTAGAAATATATAAAGATAACATTAATGATAATAAATTATCTAGTATAGAATTTTATGCAAAAGCTAATAAAGATATTTTATTAAATAAGGATAATAAATTACTAATAACTAATGTTAGTAAATTAACACCAAGTGATATTGAACAAATATATGAAAACAATATGATTGAATCTCACTATACACTAAATGGTGAACATAGTATTGCTAAAAGAAATATTAATGAAATTTTAGATATGCTTGGTATTGATAATACAGAATTAAATCAAAAATGTGGAATTATTCTTTCACTTTCAGGCAATGAAGTGTCTGAAGAAAATATTAATAAAATAAAAGCAGCTGAAGAAAAAATGGATTTTGTTATGAAAAATTTAACTCCTAAAGTTGCTTTATCAATTATCGAAGATGGTGTTGATGTATCAAGACAGGACATTGATACTGTAATTGAACTTATTAATAGAAAGATAGAAGTATTAAAATTAAATGATGATTTAAAAATCAAAAATAATCTAATAGATAATATTAACAATCAAGATTTATTATATGATTCACTTGCAGATCTGATAACATCAAACAAAATGCCTGATGAAGTTAAAGATGCTTTGCTTGGATTATATAAAGTTGTTAACAAAGTTAATAAGTATTCAGATGCTGGTCTTGGAATATTAAATTTTATGCCAGACGAAGATACAAGTAAATTAAATTTAACATTAAGAGATGTTTTTGATGCAACTAAAGTTTTAGAAAGAAAACAATATGGTAATGTAATTGATAAATCTATCGATGATGCATTCGGATCAATAGAGCTTATTACTAAAGATACTAATGCTAAAGAATTACTTGATAATGCGTTTAACAAGATAAAAGAGAAATTACAAACTATGAATAAAACTTTAGATAATGAAGTAATAAAAGAAGTAAATTCTAATATTAAATTTGCAACAGACAATAAGGAAATATTAGAAACACTTTATAATGATCAAAAAGAAATTACATTAGAAGATATAGAAAAAGTAAGAAACTTTGAGGAAAGCAAAACTTTACTTAAAGATAATGTAATGACAAATGAAGTTCTTTCAAACAATGATATGCTTCGTGAAGATATTGATAAAGTTTCAAAACAAATGAAGAATGAAACATTTAATGATGATATTGAAGATGAACATATCAAAGAATTGAGAAGAGAAAGAAATAAAGATGTTAAAGATATCTTAGATACATTTGAAAATGAAACAGATACAAATCCAAATTCATTAGATGTAACTAAAAAGATATTAGAATCTAAACAAGAATTAATTAATAAAATTGATAGTATAAACAAAGTATTAAAGATGACAGATGCAACTAATAATGCATTAACTGCATCTGTATTTATCAATGAAGAATTAACAAATGTAAATATCTATTTTGATAATGATATAGATTTATCAAAAGAAGAAAATGGTATGGTTATTTCAATGCATTTATTAAATGCTGGTGATATTAAAGCAGATGTTAGAATAAATAATGAATCTAAGTTGATTAGAATTAATTATTTGACAAATAACGAAGATGGAGTAAGTGCAATTAAAGATTCAATAAATGAAATACTTAATACATTTAATTCATCATATAAAGTTAGTGATATAACTATCAATGGTAAGAAGACAAATAAAATAAATGATAATAATAATTTATATATAAAGAGTATGAATTTGAAAAATAAATTATCACAATTATAGAGGGGGCACATATGAGAATAGAAAATGATCAAATTGATGAAAAGAAAAGAGAAGAATACTTAAAGATAGCATCTCAAGTAATTCATACTTTAGAATTAATAGATAAAAAGGCTGAAGAAGAAAAGAAAAAGAACGCATAAACATTAAGAAAAAGGCTAAAAATGCCGATATATATTTAAAGGAAAAAGAAACTAGACAGGAGGCGTATTATGAAATTAAATACAAATATTGCGTCATTAAAAGTATTAAATACAATGAATAAAAATAATTCTAGATTAGAAAAATCTATCGAACGTTTATCATCTGGATTAAAAATCAATAAAGCTGCAGACGATGCAACTGGACTTGCTATTTCAAGAAAGATGCAAGTACAAATTGATGCTTTAGGAAAAGCTTCAGAAAATGCTAACGATGGTATTAGTTTAATACAAACAGCAGAAGGAGCTTTAAATGAAGTTCATTCTATCTTACAAAGAATGAGAGAATTATCAATTCAATCAGCAAACGGAAGTTTATCAGATGAAGATAGAAATTCTGTTCAATCAGAAATTGATATGTTAAAAGATGAAGTAGATAGAATTTCTAGTACAGTTCAATTTAACAGTATGAACTTATTAGATGGAAGTATAGATTCAAAAACTTATTCTGATAGAGAAGATGTAGCTACAGTTATTTCAACATCAGATGGTGTTGATACAGGTAAATATAATTTTACAGTAGATAAAGCAGCTACACAAACAAGTATTATATCAAACACAATTAATAGAGGAATTGTTGGTGAAGATGGTAAGATGAAAACATCTGGAACAATTTATATTAATGGTGCACAAATTGATATTACAACAAATATGACTGAAGAAGAAGCATATGCAGCATTAAGAGATGCAGCAGAACTTAGTGATGTAACATTAAAATCAACAACAGGTAAATTAGTGTCATTAGATGCATCAGGAAATAATACAGCTAAATTAGTTTTAGAACATCAAATACATGGTGAAAGAGAAATAACATTTGGCGGTGATGAAACATTATTAATGTTACTTGGATTCTCAAATGCAACAAAAGATACTGCTAGTACAACAAGAATAGAAGTAACAGGTACAGCACTTGATCAAGATCTAACAGCTTGTCGTGGACAAAGTGTAAAAGTAAATGGAATAGATGTTGAGTTTACAGATGACATGACAACAATGAAAGATTTATTAATGAAAATGCAAAAATCAGATATATGTGGAACAGCAGTTCAAGAATCTGCTGATGGAACATCAATATTATTTGATAGTGCATTCTTTGAATTAGGATTAGAAACAACAGATAACACAGATTTATATTCTGCAATAAGTGACTTATGGACAACTTCAACTAAGACAACTTATGCAGATGGTACTGATTTATTAAATGGTACAGTTGGAAGAAATGCAGTAGTAACAATTCCACCATCAGTACCTAATGAAGGATTTACATCAGGAACAACATATAAAGCTGATGGAAATAAAATTACATTTACAGGAGTAGATGGATTTGAACTATTAGTAGAAAATGCTGGACAAGTTGGTGATGTTGAATTAATTATTACAGCACAAGGTAGATTAGATTTACAAATTGGTGCTAACAATGGTCAAACAATGACAATTAGAATTCCAAACATGAGTAGTAAAGCTATTGGAATTGAAAACATAAATATTAGAACAAGATTAACAGCAGAAGATGCTATTTCAGCATTAGATGATGCAATTGCAAAAGTATCACAAGTCAGATCTAAACTTGGAGCTTTCCAAAATAGATTAGACTATACAGTAAACAGCTTAACATCATCGCAACAAAACTTAACAGAATCATTATCTAGAATTCAAGATACTGATATGGCAGAAGAAATGAGTGAATATACACAAAGTAATATTTTATCAGAAGCTGGTATTTCAATTCTTGCTCAAGCAAATCAAAGACCACAAGGAATCTTAACATTATTACAAAACATGATTTAATAAAGGAGATGATTTAGTATGGAAATAACAACAGCACGAGTAGTTAATTCTACACCAATAGAATTAGTAACATTAAGTTTTGAAGTTATATTAGATAATTTAAAAACATCTCTTGATCAAATAGATAATAATGAAAAAATAAATTTAGAGATTTCAAAAGCATTTGTAAAAGATTTAAGTAATTCATTAGATATGAAATACGAAATTTCAAAAAATTTAAAAGCACTATATACTTATACTTTAGAAAGATTAGTTAGTGCAGAGATTACTAGTGATAATAGCAGGATGAAAAAATATATTGAAGAAGCAATAAGTGTAATGGAAAAGTTAAGCGATTCATTTAATGAAGTTTCAAAAATGGATTTAAATGATAAACGTGTTATGGAAAACACAGATGCAATTTATTCTGGTTTAACTTATGGAATGAATGGTTTAAATGAAACAGTAGTAGGTAATACAAACAGAGGATTAAAAGCATAATGATATATAAAAAAATTTCTCTTGCGAAGCAAGAGAAATTTTTTTATTGTGATATTAATTTTTAATTTTGATTTTATATAATTAATATTCGATTTTAATATTCAAAAAATTCTACATCATTAATATTTATTTTATATATAACATCTTTTCTTTCAACAATAGTAGTAATTCTTTCTGCAAGTTCAGGAGTTTCTTTTACATGATTAATTAATTCTTTAGTTGGATTAATCATTGTTGGATATTTTACAGCATTAAGCATTGTGAAATCTCCATTAGTATCTCCATATGCATAACTTTCATTTAAATCGATATCATATTTTTCTACAAATTTATTTAGTGCATTAATTTTACTTTCTCTATCCCACATAGGAATAACTTTACCTGTATATTCATGTGTTTCTGGATCAGTAATGAAAACAGTACCAGCAACATCATCAACTCCAAGTTTTTTTCCAAGTCCACTAGCAAGATCATAACTTGATCCTGAAATGATTATTACTTTATGTCCTTGTTCTTTGTGCCATTGTAATCTATTCTTTGTATGTCTAAATAATTTTTCACATTTTTCTTCTATAACTTGTTTAGCTAAAAATTTAATTACACCTTCATCAACACCAACGATACATTCGTGATAAACTTTTGATAACTTATCAATATAATCATCATAGTTAGCTTCACGATTCACCCATTTATCATAAAGAGGTTTAACTTCGTTATACCATTTATAATCAGAAACTATTCCATTTTTAGAAAGCTTTTTAAAAAGTTCTACAGATAAAGCTTCACGATATAATGTTCCATCAATGTCATAGAACGCTGCAATATTTCCCATGTTTACCTCCCTAAATTTTTATTATAGATATTATATTTGAAATTCTCTTTAAAGTAAAGAGAAAAGTAGCACTTATTTTTTCTTATTGAACTAGTGCTTAAATAACTTATCGGCATATTAAAAAAATAAATTATTGATTCTTATAAATATATTAAATAGGGTAGATATTGGAAAAAAATTTATTGATTTTCCACTTTCATATAAAAAAATAGGATTATTTAGGGATTTTACACCACATTGTTTATAAATCTCGTAAAAGACTTATCCACAGTAGGATAGGAGGATTTTTTGAAAGCTATCAACAGTTTTTTGTATATAGTTACAATAAATTTTTATGTAAATCAAAAGTGAGCTTATCTTAGATAGCTGAATCATCGATTTTTAAATAATTGTGCATAAATTACATAAAAGTATTGACAAATAAAAAAAATCAGTGTTAAATATAGTTAAGTGGAACAAAGTGGAGCAAAGTGGTAAATTTGAAAAGGAGGTATTTAATATGTTTATTGGCGAATATCAACACAGCTTAGACACTAAAAACAGAATAATGATACCTTCTAAATTTAGAAGCAAACTAGGTGAACGTTTTATATTAACAAAAGGTCTTGATCACTGTTTGTTCATTTATACTATGGATGAATGGGCAAAGTTTGAAGAAAAATTATCTAATTTACCTTTTACAAGCAAGGATGCAAGATTATTCACTCGTTTCTTTTTATCAGGCGCCGAAGAATGCGAGATGGATTCACAAGGAAGAATTTTAATTCCACAAAGTTTGAGAGAACATGCAAATCTTACTAAGGATATTGTATCTATCGGTGTATCAAACAGAATTGAAATCTGGGATGCTGAAAGCTGGAAAGCTTACACAACAGGTGATGATTTTAATCCAGATGATATAGCCGAAAAGATGGCTGACTTAGGAATTTAACTAGAAAGGGAGGGAGTGTCGAAATGGAATTTAGTCACATTCCAGTAATCCTAAATGAAACTATAGAAGGGTTAAA
>JAKSUF010000067.1 GCA_024409145.1 archaeon
AAATCCCCACATAAAATTAATAATAAACTATTAATTAAATTAAAAATAGATTAATAAATAGTTAATAAAAAACTATACACTAGTTTAAAATAACTAAAAAAAGAACAATAAGGAGATAATAAAATGCCTGTTATTACAATTGCTGGAAATAATGGAATTTCTGAAGAAAAAGTTAAAGAAATGGTTGCTGAAGTTACCGAAGTTGTTGCAAAAGCTTATGATTTACCTGAATCTGCAATTACAATCTTAGTTCAAGGATATCCTCCTGAACATATTGGAGTTGGAGGAAAAGTATTAAGTGACCGTTAAGAACTATTTTATTAAAATAAATTCATAAGTTATATCAAAACTTTAATTTAAGAGGAATCTTATGGTAGATAAAGATTTAAAACTCGAAACAAAATGTTACGATGCTTCTGAGTATGGTTATTTGTATGGATTAAATAAAAAAATACCCGATGAAGATTTTGAAAAAATAAAACCATATATGAGAAATTTCAGAAGAATGGATTTTGTAGATGGTATTATTAAAGTAACTGGTAGACCTGAAGGATACAGATGTTTAGAAGAAGATGTTCCAAAAGTTGAAGAAATCCTTGGAATAACAAATACTCTTGAAAGAAGAAATAAAATCATTGAAAATAAGTTTAAAGATCCTTTAGAAAAATCAAAATTAAAAGATCAAACTGGAGAATGGCTTTTAACTCTCTTTAGAAAAGGTGGAACTAAACCTAAACAAGATTTAAGTAGATTAGTTATTCATTCGACCAAAATTTATGATCCAGCTAATAGTTTTAAAAATGGATTTGAAGATGGTTTTGGAGAATTATTTATTTATACTCCTCATGGAATGTGGTATATTATAAATAATAGTGGACCTTATGATAATCATAGTTTAAACAATGTTGAGACTAAATATGGTGGAGCTATAGGATATAGATTAATGTATGAAGACACATTAGATAGACTTATTAGAATCTACACAGAAGAAAATTTATATACTGGTGAAAAATTATACTAATTTTTTCATCATCTTTTTTTATTTATAATATAATTCAGATTTTTATTAAAAGTAATAAAATAAAAAATAAAAAATTATTCAAATTTAAAACTTGGTTTTAGTTTTAGTTTAAATTGATTAGATTTGTGAAGTTCATCAATTCTATTTTTTGTTGAAATATCTTCAATTTCACCAGTACGGATATATCTATCCAACACTTCATAAGTAAATCCTAACTTATCTTCATCAGATTGATTAGAGAGTCCATCATTTGGTACTTTATTGACTAACTTATCAGGTAAATTAAGAACAGCACCTATTTTTCTAACTTCACTTACAGTTAGATTTGAAATTGGTGAAAAGTCACCAGCAGCATCACCATATCTTGTTGAATAACCTACCCAATCTTCAGATAAGTTACAATTATTAGCAACTCTACCATTATGACTTTGAGATATTGCATATAATGTAGACATACGAATACGAGGCGGTAAATTAATTACTGTTTGCTCTGATATTTCAATATTACTTTCTTTCATCTGATTTAATATAGCTTGATATGCATCTTGAATATTGATTATATAATGTTTAATACCTAAAAATTCAACAACTAATTTTGCATCATCTATATCTTTTTGTTCACCATTTGGCATTAAAACACCGATTACTCTTTCTTTACCAAGAGCTTCACAACAAAGAGCAGATACTACTGCACTATCTTTACCTCCAGATATACCTATAACCGCATTACAGTCCGGACCATTTTCTTTAAAAAAATTTTTAATCCATTCTACACATTGATCTTTAATATCTTGAGCATCAAATGACATAATAATCAACCTAAATATAAGAATTTAATAATAATGTAATAATTAACTTAATTACTTAATTAATTACTTAATTAATTAGTTAATTAATTAGTTAATTAACGGAAATAAAAACTAAAAAACTGTTTAAAAAAATAAATAAATTAGCTATAATAATATAGATAGTTAAAAAAATCAAAAAGAAAATATTTAAATCAAATATTTTAATTAAATATTTTCTCTTAACCATTTAGCTCCAGCTTCTAAAACTTCAATGTTTATATCAATAAGTTTTGGTTTAGCAGCAAATGTATGTTTAATACCATTTCTAAATGCATCACTAGATAAAATAGGACTATCTTTTCCAAGTTCCATTAATGCACCAAGAATTGCTGTATTCATTGCTCTAGCATTACCTATTTCAGTAGCAATATCTCTTGCAGGAATAGGAATAATTTTTACACCATCTTTAACATCTAAATTATCAGCATTATAATCTCCAGCACGAGAATCATAAAGAATAATTCCATTTTCACATACATCAATAGAATATTTTTCAAGAGATGGTTTATTCATAGCTATTAAAACATCACATTCTTCTACAACAGGAGAACCAATAGTTTTACCTGCAATAGTTACAGAACAATTAGAAGTTCCTCCTCTTTGTTCTGGACCATAACTTGGATACCAAGATACTTCTTTTCCTTCACTACAAGCAGCTTCTGCAAGAGTAAGACCAGTACTAAGAACACCTTGACCACCAAATCCTACGATTTTTACTTTAAAATCATCAAAGTCTTCAGAACCTTCACTGATTTCTAAAGATCTATCTACACCAAATATTTTATCTAATGTTTCAGTAGAGAAATCACTTACATTACGTTCAACAGGATCTCTTTCTTTAGATAAATCTCTGAATCTTTTAACAGGGAATTCTTTAGCCATTTCATTAACTAAAAAGTCTTCAACACCTTCAACATCTCTTCTAATGTTAGTTGGACAAGGAGATAAAACTTCAATGAAAGAGTAACCTTTTCCTTCTTTTTGAATAGTTAAAGCTTTCTTAACAGCTATTTTAGCTTTACGAATAGAAATAGGATTAGCTAATGAAACCCTTTCAATAAATACAGGAGCCTCTAAATTATCTAATAATTCACACATATGTAAAGGATAACCTGCATAATTAGGGTCTCTTCCATTTTGACAAGTGACAGTTTTTTCACCAACTAAAGTAGTTGGAGCCATTTGACCACCAGTCATACCATAAACAGTATTATTAACAAAGAAAACCGCAATTTTTTCTCCACGATTTGCAGCTTGTAAAGTTTCATTTAAACCAATAGATGCTAAGTCCCCATCACCTTGGTAACTCATAACAATAGCATTATCTTCAGCTCTTGAAATACCAGTAGCTACTGCAGGAGCTCTACCGTGAGCAGTTTGAACATTACCACAATTAAAATAATAATAACCAAATACAGAACAACCAACTGGAGAAATCATAACACATCTATCTTGGATTTCAAGTTCATCCATTACTTCTCCAATTAATTTATGTAAAATACCATGTCCACAACCAGCACAGTAATGAGTATTGTAAATATCATTACCTTTTCTTGGGAAACTGTCATATAAAGATTCTGGTTTTTTAATTACTCTTTCAGTATTTTTATTATCACTCATAATAACACTTCCCTTAATCTACCATCCTAGGATTATGACGAGCATCACTATTTACTTCATCATTATATTTTTCATCAGAAATGTAACTTGGGTCAAACTCTTTATCATCACTTCCTAAAGAGCAACATTCATCAATACCTGCAATTTGATAAATTTTATTAAGAATATCTTTTAATTGAATTACATTTCCACCCATACGATTTACTAATGGAACATCATCTTGAGCAGATGCACTTTTAACATCTTCTCTTAATTGACCATTACTCATTTCAACAGAAACGAATTTAGCTCCGTTTTTAGATAATTCTGCAATTCTTTCTTTAGGGAATGGGAATAAAGTAATTGGTCTAAGTAAACCTAATTTAATTCCTTTTTCTCTTGCTACATCAACAGCAGACCTAGATAATCTACTACTAGTACCGTAAGATACAATAATAATTTCAGCATCTTCAGTCATATATTCTTCAACTTCAACTTCATTAGCTTCAATTTCATCATATTTTTCTTGAATCTTAAAGTTGAAATCTTCTAATTGATCAAAGTCTAAGAAAATAGAAGTAACAAGATTTTCCATAGTTTCTTCATTACCTCTTACTGACCAAGAATTATCAATTTCAGGATTAATAGCTTCTTTAGGGAATTTTAAAGGTTCAGCCATTTGTCCAAGAACAGCATCAGCTAAAACAACAACAGGGTTTCTATATTTATTAGCTAATTCAAATGCTTTAATAGTTAAATCACACATTTCTTGAACACTATTAGGTGCAAGTACAATATTTTTGTAGTTTCCATGACCTCCACCTTTAACTATTTGATTATAGTCTCCTTGTTCAGGACCAATATTACCAAGACCCGGACCTGCTCTCATAACATCAACAATAACAGCAGGTAATTCGGCACCAGCTAAAAATGTAAATCCTTCTTGCATTAAACTAATACCTGGCCCAGAAGATGCACTCATAACTCTATGACCAGTAGAAGCTCCACCATAAATCATATTAACAGATGCTTCTTCACTTTCAGCTTGAACAAATTTTCTTCCAACCATTGGGAAGTATTTAGAAGCTTCATGTAAAATTTCACTTGCAGGAGTAATTGGATAACCAAAGAAACAGTCACAACCTGCATATAATGCTCCAACAATAACTGCAGTATTACCTTTTACCATTTGAACACTCATTTAATTATCCTCCTCAATTACAAATTTTTATTCCTTTTAGGAATATGAACTTCAATAGCTAAAGGTTCTGGACAAGTATAATAACAGTCTCCACAACCAGTACAACCTTCACCAAGATATTCAGCATATTGATAACCATTATCATTAATTTCATCACTTAATTTAAGACAATCTTTTTTACATGCACTTACACATCTTAAACATGCCTTACAATTATTTTTACTAATGACAGGGTATGGTTTTTGAATTTCACTCATAATATCATAACACTAATAATTTATAAATTCATTAATTAATAAAATAAATCTTTATACTCTTTTTTAATAAAATAAATTTAATAGTCTTAAAATAGACTATAAACTTTGATAAGATTTATTTAAGTTATACTCTTAAAACAGACTATAACTTACCTAAAGCTCTTAAATCGTTTTCACGAATTACTTTTCTTTGGATTTTACCACTAGTTGATTTAGGAAGCTCATCCACATAAACAATCATACGAGGATATTTATATGGTGCAGTAGCTTTTTTAACATGAGCTTGTATTTCTTTAGTAAGTTCTTCACTTGGTTCATAATCTTTTGTTAAAACAATAGATGCTTTAACAATTTCAACACGAGTATCATCAGGATAAGCAGTTACTGCACATTCAAGTACAGAAGGGTGAGAAATAAGTGCAGATTCTACCTCATACGGTCCAATACGATATCCAGAACTTTTAATTACATCATCATTTCTACCAACAAAGTGGAAGTAACCATCTTCATCACAGTATGCTTGATCACCACAATGGTATCTTCCATCATGACAAGCTTCTTTAGTTTTAACTTCATCTTTATAATAAGATTTGAATAAACCAACAGAACGTTTATCAGAAATATTGAAAGCAATTTCTCCTTCATCACCAATATCAACAACGTTACCATCAGCATCAACAAGATCTACATCAAAAGCAGGGCAAGGTTTACCAACAGAACCTGGATGAGATTCTAACCATTTGAAAGTAGCTAATGAAACAGTAGTTTCAGTTTGACCAAATCCTTCTTTAATTTCTAAACCAGTTAACTCTTTAAAACGATTAAATACTTCAGGCGGTAAAGTTTCACCTGCAGTAGTCATATATTTAATATTAGATAAATCAAATTGAGTTAAATCTTCTTTAATTAAGAATTTTAAGATTGTAGGTGGTGCACAGAAAGTATTAACTTTGTAATCTACAAGTTTTTGAATTAAATCTAAACCATTGAATCTAACATAATCATAAATAAAAATGGTAGTTCCAGAAATCCATTGACCATATAAATTACCCCATACTGCTTTTCCCCAACCAGTATCAGATGCAGTATGATGAATTCCATCTTCTACAACATTTTGCCAATATTTAGCAGTAGTAATATGACCAAGAGCATAATCATGAGCATGCTCAACCATTTTAGGTTCTCCACTAGTTCCAGAGGAGAAGTAGATTAAAAAAGTATCCTCATGAGAGTTATCATCATCACCAGTTGGTCTTTCATAAACATCACTCATTTTAGCAATTTCTTCATTAAAGTTTAACCAACCTTCACGATTAACATTAGCAACAACAGATTTTTTAATATCCATACCTAAATCATCAGCACATTGAGCAAAGTCATTAAGCAAATTATCTTCATCAATAGTTACAATCATTTTAATACTTGCTTTTTCAAGACGATAAGTAATATCATGAGGTTTAAGCATATGAGTTGCAGGAATAGCTATTGCATTGATTTTATGGAGAGCAACCATACAAATCCAAAACTCAAAACGATTTTTAAGAGTAAGTAAAACAGTATCTCCTTTACCAATTCCTTGAGACTTAAAGAAGTTTGCTGCTTGATTACTTAATTTTTTCATATCTGAGAAAGTAAATTTAAATTCTTCATTATCATCACACCAGATTAAAGCTAGTTTCTCAGGATCTATTTTAGCATATTCATCCACTACATCAAAACCAAAATTAAAATTTTCTGGTACAACAAATTCGAAGTTATTAAAAAAATCTTCATAAGAGTCAAATTCGACTCGATTAACAAATCTATCAACTAATAAAGTCATTTTATCATCCAATATTAAAATAAAAAATAATTATTATATTAATCTAAACAAATTATCCAATTATGATATACAAATAATATATTAATCTAAACAAATTATCCAGTTTATATTACTTATATTTACATTAAAACAGCTAAAAATTTAGCAGGCTCATCATTTAAAGCAACCATTGCATGTTTACAAGTTGCATCAAAGAAAATAGAATCTCCTTCATTTAAGATAATCTCATTATCTTTAATAAAAATTTTAACAGATCCTTCAAGAACATAATTAAATTCTTGACCAGTATGAGCATTTAATGATGGTTTAACATCATCTTTTGGATTGACAGTTACAATAAACATTTCAGCTTTTTTATTAATGAATTTTTTACATAAGTTTTCATGTTTATATTCTGCACGTCTATCAACAGAAACTCCTTTATTAGCTCTAGTTACATCAAAATAACTCATACGAGATTCTTCACCAGTAAGAAGTAAAGCCAAGTCTACTTGAAGAATTTGTGCAATCTCATATAATAAACTTGCAGGAAAATCAATAATACCATTTTCATAAGAAATATAATCATTTTCATCAATTTCAAGTTCTTTAGAGATTTCTTCAGTAGTAATATCGGACAATTCTCTTAACTCTTTAACTCTTGCCCCAATATTTTTATTTACTTCATTCATTTTATTCACAACCAAATTTTAAAATTTAATAATCTAATGCCAACATAGGTTAGTCAACAAATATAACTAACTAAAATATAGAATTGACATAATATATTTAATTATATATTTAAACCAATATAAATGTTATTGTAAAAAATAAAAAAAATAAATGAAAAATAATTAAAAAGTTTAAAAAATATAAAAAAAATTA
>JAKSUF010000068.1 GCA_024409145.1 archaeon
TAAGATACGATGGAGTATTTAGTTTTATTTATTCAAGACGTGAAGGAACACCTGCCGCAAAAATGACAGATGTATTTACTGAAGAAGAATTAAAAGATAGATTTGATAGATTACTTAAACTTGATGAAAAAATTAGAACAGAAAATAATGAAAAGAGATTAGGAAATGTTTATGAAGTTCTAGTTGAACAAGAAACAAGTGAAGGTAATTTAGAATCAAGAACTGATGGAAGTTTACTTGTTCATTTTAAAGGTGATAAATCTTTAATAGGAACATTCCAAAAAGTAAAAATAATTGAAGCAAAAGGATATTACTTAACAGGTGAACTTATAAAATAACAAGGAGAAATTCTTATGATAAAAAGAGTGACTAATGAAATAGAAGCAAATGAATGTGATAAGATGCTTAATGAATTGATCATTGATGAAAAGAAATATAATGGATAAAGAAGAAAATATTATTTTAGTTGATACTGATAATATAAATAATGAAGAAGTTATAAGAGGATATGTGTTTGCAAGACCAATAAGAGATGATGAACTTGAAGGCTATATTATTAACGCTCTTTATGTTAAAGAAGAATTTAGAAAACATGGAATAGCAAAAGAATTACTAAATGAAATATTAAAACTTGTTAACGAAAAAAATCCATCATTCATAGATATAAATGTTATGTATGATAATGAAGTTGCAAAAAAATTATATGAAGAAATAAATTTCAAACCATTTAGATTAACAATGAGATTAGACAAATAAAAAAATATTGGAGAATAAAATGTACGACAAAAGTAAGATAAGAAATTTTTCTATTATCGCACATATAGATCATGGTAAGAGTACACTTGCAGATAGAATAATTGAAAAGACAGGATTTCTAACTGAAAGAGAAATGAAAGATCAAATACTTGATAACATGGATATTGAAAGAGAAAGAGGAATAACAATTAAATCTCAATCGGTAAGACTTGTTTATAAAGCGAATAATGGAGAAGAATATATATTCAATTTAATAGACACTCCAGGTCATGTTGACTTTAACTATGAAGTATCAAGAAGTTTAGCAGCATGTGATGGCGCAATTTTAATAGTAGATGCATCTCAAGGAATAGAAGCACAAACTTTAGCTAATGCATATCTTGCTATGGATAATGATCTAGAAATTTTACCTGTAGTAAATAAAATAGATTTACCTAGTGCAAGACCAGATGAAGTAAAAGAAGAAATAGAAAATACATTATGTATTGTTTCTGATGATGCTCCATGTATATCAGCTAAAGAAGGAACAAATATTGAAGATGTTCTTGAAATGATAGTAAAGAGATTACCAGCACCAGTTGGTGATGAAACTAAACCACTTAAAGCATTAATATTTGATGCTATGTATGACATATATAAAGGTGTAGTTGTATTTACTAGAATTAAAGAAGGTAAAATGAAAAAGGGTGACATGATTAAATTCATGGCTACAGATAAAAATTATGAAATAACTGAAGTTGGATATTTTGGCGCAGGAACATTTATACCATGTGATGTACTTGAAGCAGGTGAAGTAGGTTATGTATGTGCTAGTATCAAAAACTTAAAAGATACAAAGATAGGTGATACTATAACTCTTGCTAAAGGCGGAACAGATGAACCACTACCAGGATATAAACCAGTAAACCCAATGGTATATTGCGGAATATATTCTGCTGATGGATCAAAGTATGAAGACTTAAAAGAAGCATTAGAAAAATTACAAATCAATGATGCATCATTAACATTCGAACCAGAATCAAGTGAAGCATTAGGATTTGGATTCAGATGTGGATTCCTTGGATTATTACATATGGATATAATTCAAGAAAGATTAGAAAGAGAATATAACTTAGACTTAGTAACAACAAGTCCATCAGTAACATATAGAGTTACAAAAACAGATGGTGAAGTATTTATGTGTAGTAACCCAGCAGATTTACCAGATGCTACACAAATAAAAATGATGGAAGAACCAATGATGAAAGCAGAAATTATTACTCCATCAGATTATGTTGGACCTGTTATGGAATTATGCCAAGAAAGAAGAGGTGTATACCATAAGATTGAATACATAGAAAAGACAAGAGCGGTATTACATTATGACTTACCATTAAATGAAGTAATCTTTGATTTCTTTGATGTATTAAAATCAAGAACAAAAGGATACGCATCATTTGATTATGAGTTTAAAGGATATCAAGAATCTAGTTTAGTAAAAATAGATATAATTATAAATAGAGATAAAGTAGATGCACTTAGCTGTATAGTACATAGAGGAAATGCAGAAAATAGAGGAAGAAGAATGGCAGAAAAACTTAAAGAAGAAATTCCAAGACAATTATTCGAAATTCCTATTCAAGCTGCTATAGGTAATAAGATTATAGCAAGAGAAACTATTAAGGCATTAAGAAAAGACGTACTAGCAAAATGTTATGGAGGAGATATTACTCGTAAGAAGAAACTTCTAGAAAAACAAAAAGAAGGAAAGAAGAGAATGAGACAAGTAGGTAAAGTTCAAATCCCACAAAGTGCATTTATGAGTATATTAAAAATTGATTAGGAGAATGTTATGCTAAAGGTATATATATTTAAATTATCAAGCGTACTTTTAGGGATTATAGCAGGAGTGCTATATCTTTGTAAGGTATCAGAAAACATATGGATAACACTTCTTGCGATAGCAGGATTATTACTTTTTGTAGATACAAAGGTCAATAAAGAAAATATATATGCTAGTAATTTAAAGTATATGGCAGAACATAAAGTTACAAAAAAATAACTAATATTACAATTCAAATACAAAAGTGATAAAATACTTGCTATTTTATCACTTTTTTACTATAATGACATATGCTTATTTAGTTTGCTCTTATTAAAGAGTATGGAGGTATCAATTATGTTTTTTAAGCACAAAGAAGAACCTGAGGTCGTTGTCCCCGATAGGGAGATAACAAAAGAAGCAGAAATATTAGTATACGAAACACTTAATGATTATTTGATCTCACATGAAGTAGATGATGTAAAAATAGCTCATTATAGTATATCAGAGGATGAATATAATAAGTATGTGCCTTTAGAAAAGGAAGCAAAAAGAATTGCAAGCACACTTAATTTCAACTTTGATCTTGAAGAAATAAACAAGTCATATTTTATTTCTGTATCAATGAAACAATAAAAAAATGGAGAAGGAAACTTCTCCATTTTTTTTGTGATTAAATATATAAAAAATAGACATAAATAAATACTAAATTTTAATGGTTAAAATAATGTTAAATAATCTTTAAATAACTTGTATTTGCTTGACTTTAAAAAACATTACTTTATCATTTTAATAGCATAAAATTTAATGAATTATGCCTACTAAAAAAATAGGAGTAAAAGATGAAAGTTATTCATATAATTAGTGGTGGAGATAGTGGAGGAGCTAAGACTCATCTTATTGCACTTTCAAAAGAATTAGTTAAACATATTGATCTAAAGATTGTATGTTTTATTGAAGGTGATTTTTATAAAGAAGCAAAAGCTATCGGATTACCAGTTGTATTAATAAAACAAAAAAATAGAACTGATGCTTTATTTAGTAATGAATTAGTTGAATTCCTTAAGAATGAAAAACCTGATGTTGTTCATGCTCATGGAGCAAGAGCAAACTTTGCAGTATTTCTTAAGAAGAAAAAAATTAATTGCCCAACAATAACAACAGTTCATAGTGATTATCGTTTAGACTTTAAAGATAATCTATATAAATATATAGTCTTTACTATGTTAAATAAAATATCACTTGGAGCATTTGATTATTATATTGGTGTATCACCAGAATTTAAAAAGATGCTAATTGAAAGAGGATATAAAGAAGAAAAAATATTTAGCATATTTAATGGTGTAGACTTTGAAGAAAAATTAAATTTAACTTCAAAAGAAGAATTTGCAAAGAAACATAATTTAAATATACCAAAAGATAAAATCATTGTAGGAAATTTATCTAGACTAGAAGTTGTTAAAGGAGTAGATGTATTTACTAAAGGTGCAGCTTTATGTTTAAAAGAAAATGATAAATTACATTTCCTAGTTGCAGGTGATGGAACACAAAAAGAAAATTTATTGAAACTTGCAAAAGATTTAGGAATAGAAAATGATATTACATTCATGGGTTACATTACAGACTCAAATGATTTCTTAAATTATGTTGATATAAATTGTATTACATCACATAGTGAAAGTTTTACTTATTCATTACTTGAAGGAGCAAGAGCACATAAAGCTTCAATAGCTTCACGTGTTGGAGGCTTACCTTTCTTAATTAAAGATAATGAAACTGGATTACTATTTGATGATGAAGATGTTAATAAATTAAAAGATAATATATTAAAATATGCAAATGATGAATCATTAAGAAAACAAATGGGAGAAAATTTATATAGCTTTGCTAAAGAAAATTTCTCAACAGATGCAATGTGTAAAAAACACTTAGAAATTTATAATGAGGTTATAAAGAATGGAAAAAAATAAAGGACTAGGTGTAATTAAATCAGCAAGCATTGTTATAGTAGTTACACTTATTAGTAAACTATTAGGATTCGTTAGAGAAATTTGCATGGGTAGTAGTTTTGGTACATCGATTGAATCAGATATTTATTTCTGGGCAATGAGCGTTACTACAGTTATATTTATGGCTATAGCAACAGCAGTTGCATCGGCAATGTTACCAACGTTAAACGAATATAGATTAAAGAAAGAAAATGATAAATTAAAAAAATATATAAATAAAATTTTTACATTATCATTTATTGTGTCTGTAGTAATAATAGCAATATTAGTTATTACAAGTCCATGGTTTGTAAAATTAATTGCAGTAAAATATTCTGGTTCAGAATTAGATCTTGCAATTCAACTTGTAAGAATTTTATCAATTAGTTTTTTATTTATTATGGTTGCTTATATTGCAAAAACAATCTTACAAGCAAACGAAAAATTCTTTATGTATTCAATTATAAGTTTACCTTATAATATATTTATAATTTTATATTTAATTTTCTTTAGTGATAAATTTGGTATAGAAGGTTTAGCATTAGTAACAGTATGTGGATGGCTTTGCCAATATCTTATTCAAATTCCTTCACTTAGAAAATGTAAATCAAAATTTGGATTTAATTTTAAATTAAAAGATGATGAAGTTAAAAAGTTTGTAATTTTATTTTTACCACTTTTAGTATCATCATTAATATATTCAATAAATACATTAGTAGATAAGAGTATTGCATTAAACTTAGATGATGGTAAAGTTGCAGGACTTAATTATGGATATAATATTTATCAATCAATTGCAACAACAATTATTATAGGAATATCAACAGTACTTTATCCTAAGTTTGTTGAATCAAAAGTTGTAAACAGCAAAGAAGAATTTAAAGAAGAAATAATTTCAGTATTAAAAATTATGACATACATAGCATTACCTTTAATGGTTTGCTTTATAGTATTAAATAAACAAATAGTTGAAGTTGCTTATATGAGAAATTCATTTACAGCTGAGTCTGTAGAACTAACACGTTTCTCATTGATATTCTATTCACTAGGAACATTGAGTTATACATTCCAAGAAATGTTGCTTAAGATTTTTTATTCATTGAAAGAATCAAAAATTCCTATGATAACTTCAATCATAACTGTTGTATTAAATATCGCACTAGATATTTGGCTAGTACAAACACCTTTAAATTATAAAGGATTAGCACTTGCAACAACAATTGCAGTTACACTTAATGCAATAATGTTATTCGTAGCATTAGAAAAAAGATTTGGATCTTTAAGAAAAAGAAAAATATTATTAACTTTTATTAAAGCAATTCTTTCTTTAGTATTACCTGGAATAGCATGTTACTTTATAATAAATAATTTATATGTTACAGGTGCAAGTTTAATAATTAACTTCCTAGTTATATTATTAGCAGTTGCGGTATCTGGAATATTATATTTTGTATCAAGCTATATATTAAGAATGGAAGAAACAGAATATATATTAACAGATATATTAAAAATTAAGAAAAAGAAAAATATAGATGAACTATTAAAATAATGGAGGACAAAATGGCAAAAGGAAAAAAATTATTTGGAGTATTAAACATCGTTGATATAGTTATCATCGCTGTTGTAATCATCGCTGTTATCTTTGCAGCAGTAAAAATTAATAGCAATAAAAAACAAGTTGTAAATAGTGATGTTGCAAAAACAGAAACATATATTGAATTTTATGTAGAAGAAGATGGTGATTATATTGTTGGTCATATCTTAGAAGGTGACCCAGTTAAAGATGCATTACAAAATATTGATATCGGAACAGTTGTATCAGTTGAATATGGAGAACCAAAAGATTTCAATGCTGATGCAAGTGGAAGAATGGTAACAGGACATAAAGAAGGATATGTATCTTGTAAAGTAAAAGCAAAAACAAACGGAAAATTAACAAGAAGCGGATTAGTAATTAACTCATATAGTTACTATGTAAATAAATCAATGGAAATTAGAGCAGGTAATGTAGCATTATATGCTAGAGTATCTGATTTACAAGAAGTTCCTGTAGAAGAAAAAACAGAAGAAACAAATTCTGAAGAAGTAGAAGAATAATTTAAATAAAATGAAAGGTAATAACTATGGATAAAAATATAAATGTTTTATATTTAATTAACTATGCAGGTGGTGGTGGATCAGAACAATATTTGAAAATATTAGTTGATCACCTTCCTGATATTAATCCTATGCTTTGCTATAATGAAGAAGGATTATTAGTTAAAGAATTTAATGATAGAAATATTAAATGTATACAATTAAATATGAAAAATCCTTTTGACTTATCAGCTGCAAAAAAATTAGCAAAGATATGTAAAGAAAATGATATTCAAATTATTCATAGTAATTACTTAAGAGAAAATTATATTGCTGTATTATCAAAACTATTTGGTAACAAAGCAAAAATAGTTTATACATGTCACTTTAATACATATGATTCAAAAATCATTACAATGTTTAACAAAATATTTTATAAAAAATTAGATAGAATAATTTCTATTTCTAATGAAACAACAAAATCATTAATAGCCAGTGGTAGTGATAGAAATAAAATTGAACTTATTTATCATGGCGTTTTAGAAAATGATTTTATGGGACCAAGCGATGAATATAAAAATAAATTTGAAGTTTCTGATGAACTTGTTATTTCATCAGCTTCAAGATTTTCACCTGAAAAAGGAAATGAATTTTTTATAAGATCACTTGGTGAACTTAAAAGAATGATTGATACAGTAGATGAATCAGATGAAGATTATAACAAAATAAAAAATCTAAAATATAAAGTTTTATTAGCTAATGTTGGACAAACATTAGAAGATTGTAAAACACTTGTAAATATACTAGATTTACAAGATACTGTAAAATTTGTAGGTTTCTTAAGCGATGTTGATTCACTATATAAAGCAAGTGATATATATGTTACTTCATCAAAGAGTGAAGGACTAGGACTTGCAACATTAGAATCACTTAATTATGG
>JAKSUF010000069.1 GCA_024409145.1 archaeon
TAGATTATTTAGTAGAATTAGGAGTTAAAGTAGAAGCTATTAAAGATTTGTTTTTATATCAAATTGGATTATTCTTTAGAACTTTAAAAGAGATTAAAGAAGCATTTGATGAATATGAAACAGAGAGTATAGTTAAATCTCTTAATTATGATGTTAATACTGTAGATTTAATAGAATTTGAATAAAATTAAATAAAGATTAAATAATTATCAGATAACTCTTGATTTTTTCAAAAAAAATGTTAATATAAATTAGTTTGAAAGGAGTAATTGATTTAATTTTTAGAAATTAGCAATTACTCTTTTTTATTTTTATAGGAGGATAAAATGAGTCATTATTTTTTAAATGATAATAACTTACCAAGTCAAATTAAAGAATTTAATTTTGCTATTAATGGTGTATCTTTAGTTTTTAAAACAGATAATGGTGTCTTTTCTAAAGGGGAATTAGATTATGGTACTTATTTATTAATTAAAAATACTATTGATAAAGTTAGTGGTAATGTTCTTGATCTTGGATGTGGTTATGGTCCAATAGGGCTTTCTCTTGCTAGTGTTAGTGATCATGTAACTATGATTGATGTTAACAAAAGAGCAGTTCATTTAACAAATAGAAATATTAAAGATAATAATATTACTAATTGTGAAGTTTTAGAAAATGATGGACTTGATGGAATCTCTTCCAAATTTAATTTTATCATAACTAATCCACCAATAAGAGTAGGGAAAGAAAAACTATATTCTTTAATGGAAGAATGTATGAATCACCTAGAAGATTCTGGTGAAATGTTCCTAGTTATTAGAAAGGAACAAGGAGCTAATTCTTTTATAAAAGATATGAGTTTGAAATATTCCGTAAAAGTTATTGACAAAAGTAAAGGTTTTTATATAATTTCTCTTAAATTTTGTTGACACTTGTTGATGATTATGTTATTAATATATATTGGCGGTATATTATATCTTATAATATACATAGAAAATTTATTATTGTGTAATGGGGTGAAATGATGGGCTATAAGCTTGTAAATTGTGGCGATTATCGTCAAAGAAGATCCTTCTCAAGGATTAAGAAAACATATGAGTTAAAGGATTTATTAGAAATCCAAAAAAAGAGTTACCAATGGTTCGTTGAATATGGTATAAAAGAAGTATTTGAAGATTTATTCCCCGTAGAAAACTTCTCAGGAACTCTATCTCTAGAATTTGGTGATTATTATCTAGATACACCAAGATTCTCAATTAAAGAATGTCGTGATAGAGAAACTACTTATGCAGCACCTTTAAAGGTACAAGTAAGATTATTTAATCATGAAACTGGAGAAGTTAAAGAAAGTGAAATTTTCCTAGGCGATATGCCTCAAATGACAGACAGTGGAACTTTCATTATTAATGGAGCAGAACGTGTTATCGTTTCTCAATTAGTAAGAAGTCCTAGTGTTTATTTTAATCGTGAAATAGACAAAAATGGTCGTCATATTATAACTTCACAAATTATACCTACAAGAGGAACTTGGTTAGAATTTGAAACAGATGCTAAAGATGTAGTATATGTTCGTATTGATAGAACTAGAAAAGTTACTTTAACTACATTATTACGTGCATTTGGTTTAAGTACAGATGAAGATATTTATAATTTATTTGGAAAAGATCCATTTATTGAAAATACAATAGCTAAGGATCCTACTAGAAATACTGATGAAGCCTTAATTGAAATTTATGAAAAATTAAGACCAGGAGAACCAAGTACATTAGATTCTTCTAAGAACCAAATTATTACTCGTTTCTTTGATGAATTCCGTTATGATTTAGCAAAAGTAGGTCGTTATAAATTTAATAGAAAACTAAATGTTTGTGATCGTTTATTAGGTCAAACTTTAGCAGAAGATATTAAAGTTAATAAAGAAGTAAAATATGCTAAAGGAACAGTAGTTACAAAAGAAATCCTTGAAGATTTAAGAGAAATCTTTAAAGGTGGATATAATTTAGTAGATGGACATATTAACCAAGAATTAGATACTAATGGTATGATTCAAAAGGTTACTATTGTAAATCCTGAAAATAATAAAGAAAAATTAATCGTTATTGGTAATGATTATAATATAGATGTTAAACGTTTAACTATAAGCGATGTATTTGCATCTGTATCATATTACTTAAACTTATTACATGGTGTTGGTAATATTGATGAAATTGACCACTTAGGAAACCGTCGTGTTCGTCAAGTTGGTGAATTATTACAAAATCAATTCCGTATCGGTGTAGCAAGAATGGAAAGAGTAATTAGAGAAAGAATGACTACTCAAGAAATTGAAGAAGTTACTCCAAAAACTTTAATTAATATTAGACCAGTTACTGCATCAATGAAAGAATTCTTTGGTTCATCTCAATTATCACAATTCATGGATCAAACTAACCCATTAGCAGAATTAACTAATAAACGTCGTTTATCAGCTTTAGGTCCAGGTGGATTATCTAGAGATAGAGCTGGTGTAGATGTACGTGATGTTAATGCATCTCACTATGGTAGAATTTGTCCTATTGAGTCACCAGAAGGTCAAAATATAGGTTTAATTACATCTTTAGCTTCTTATGCTAAAGTTGATGAATATGGTTTCGTTATGACTCCATATAGAAAAGTAGTTGATCGTAAGTTAACAGATGATGTTGAATACTTAACTGCTGATGAAGAAGAAGATTATTATATTTCACAAGCTACTATTGAAACTGATGATAAAGATGTTATCGTTCCAGAATTAGTAAATTGTCGTTATAAAGGTGAAAATATTATTGCAAAAGCTAATCAAGTTGATTATGTTGATGTTTCACCACAACAAGTTGTTGCTGTTACAACAAGTTGTATCCCATTCCTAGAACATGATGATGCTACTCGTGCATCAATGGGTGCTAACATGCAACGTCAATCTGTACCATTATTAAGAGCTGAAGCTCCATTCATTGGTACTGGTGTTGAATGTGTTGCTGCTAAAGACTCTGGTGCTGTAATAACTAGTAAATCTGATGGTGTTGTTGACTATGTTGATGCACGTAAGATTGTTATTGCAAATGTTGGAGGAAAAGATACATATAATTTATGTAATTTCGAATTATCAAATGCTGGTACTTGCCAACATCATAGACCAATTGTTAGAGTTGGTGATTCTGTAAAACGTGGACAAGTTATTGCTGATGGTCCATCTACAGATAAAGGTGAATTAGCATTAGGTAAGAACTTAACTGTTGCATTCATGACATTTAATGGATATAACTATGAGGATGCTGTTATCTTAAATGAAAATTTAGTTAAAGATGATGCATATACTTCATTACACTTAGAAGATTATCAAATGCAATGTCGTGATACTAAGTTAGGACCTGAAGAAATTACAAGAGATATTCCAAATGTATCTGAAGAAGCTAGAAGAAATCTAGATGAAAATGGTATCGTAGTTATTGGTACTGAAGTACATGAAGGTGATATCTTAGTTGGTAAAGTTACTCCAAAAGGAATGGCTGAATTAACTTCAGAAGAAAAATTATTACATGCAATCTTTGGTGAAAAAACTAGAGAAGTTCGTGATTCATCACTACGTGTACCACACGGTGGAGATGGTATAGTTCACGATGTTAAGATATATACTAAGAAAGATAATGAAGAATTACCTGCTGGAGTATCTAAAGTTATAAGAATTTATATAGTTCAAAAACGTAAGATCCAAGTTGGTGATAAGATGTCTGGACGTCATGGTAACAAAGGTGTTATTTCATTAATTCTTCCACAAGAAGATATGCCTTATTTACCAGATGGTAGACCAGTTGATATTATGCTTAACCCTAACGGTGTTCCTTCTCGTATGAACATTGGACAAATCCTAGAATTACATTTAGGTATGGCTGCTAAGAAATTAGGTGTTCATGTAGCTACACCAGTATTCGATGGTGCATCTGTTGATGATATTCATGCTATGATGGATGAAGCTGGTATGGAAGCTGATGGTAAGACAGTATTATATAATGGACGTACTGGTGAACCATTCGAAAATAGAGTAGCTGTTGGTATAATGTACATGATTAAGTTACACCACATGGTTGATGATAAATTACATGCACGTTCAACAGGACCTTACAGTTTAGTTACACAACAACCACTTGGAGGTAAAGCTCAATTTGGTGGACAAAGATTTGGTGAAATGGAAGTTTGGGCACTTTATGCTTATGGTGCTGCTCATACATTACAAGAAATCTTAACTGTTAAATCAGATGACGTTTTAGGACGTGTTAAAGTATACGAATCAATCGTTAAAGGACAAGATGTTAACCAAGCTGGTGTTCCAGAATCATTCAGAGTAATGATGAAAGAATTCCAAGCATTAGGATTAAATCTTGAAATTATAAATGAAAAAGGAGAAGCAGTATCATTAAAAGAAATTGAAGATGCTGAAGCTCGCGAAGAAAATCAAGCTTATGAAATAAGCGATTTAAATCTAGAACCAGTTGAAAATGAAGAAACAAATGATGACTGGGATGAAGAATCTGAATTCGATGAAGAAGAAGATTTAGATGATTTAGATGAAGAAGATTTTGAAGATGAATTTGAAGAAGGGGAGGATGAATAATTATGTTAGAAGTAAATAAATTTGAAGCTTTAAAAATAGGAATTGCATCCCCAGAAATGATTAGATCTTGGAGTTACGGTGAAGTTAAGAAGCCAGAAACTATTAACTACCGTACTCTTCGCCCTGAAAGGGATGGTCTATTCTGTGAAAAAATATTTGGTCCAACTAAGGATTTTGAATGTGCTTGTGGTAAATATAAAAGAGTAAGATTCAAAAACGTTATTTGTGATCGTTGCGGTGTTGAAGTAACTCGTAGTCAAGTTAGACGTGAAAGAATGGGTCATATTGAATTAGCTACACCAGTATCACATATTTGGTATTTCAAAGGAAATCCAAGTAGAATTGGTACTGTTCTAGATATGTCATCACGTGACCTAGAAGAAGTATTATACTTTGTAAGTTATGTTGTTATTGATAAAGGAGAAACTCCACTAGAAAATAAACAAACATTATCTGAAAAAGATTATAGAACTTACTTAGAAAAATATGGAAATACTTTCAAAGTAGGTATGGGTGCTGAAGCAATTAAAGAACTTCTTAAAAAAGTTGATATCAAAGCTGATATTAAGAAAATTGAAGAAGAACTAGAAACTGCACAAAATCAAAAGAGAACAAGATTAATAAAGAGATTAGATGTATTAAATGCATTTGCTCAATCTGATAATAAACCAGAATGGATGATTATGGATTGTATTCCAGTAATACCTCCAGAATTACGTCCAATGATTCAATTAGATGGTGGTAGATTCGCTACTTCAGATTTAAATGATTTATATAGAAGAGTAATCAACAGAAATAATCGTTTAAAGAAATTAATTGAATTAAATGCACCTGGAATTATTATCCAAAATGAAAAACGTATGTTACAAGAAGCTGTTGACTCATTATTTGATAATGGACGTCGTGGTAGATCTGTAACAGGTGCTGGTAACAGACCATTAAAGAGTTTATCTTCTATGTTAAAAGGTAAACAAGGACGTTTCCGTCAAAACTTATTAGGAAAACGTGTTGACTATTCAGGACGTTCAGTTATCGTTATTGGACCATCTCTAAAGATGTATCAATGCGGTATTCCTAAAGATATGGCTCTTGAATTATTTAAACCACATGTATTACATGGTTTAACTACTAAGAGAAAAGATGGAAGTGATCCAATTGCTGCTAATATTAAAGCTGCAAAACGTTTAATTGAAAATAAAGATCCAAGAGTATGGGATATAGTTGAAGAAGTTATTAAAGAACATCCAGTTATGTTAAACCGTGCTCCTACACTTCATAGATTAGGTATTCAAGCATTTGAACCTAAGTTAATTGGTGGTAAAGCTATTCGTCTTCACCCATTAGTATGTACAGCATTCAATGCCGACTTCGATGGTGACCAAATGGCTGTTCACGTACCACTTTCTGAAGAAGCTATCGCTGAATGTAGATTATTAATGTTAGGTGCTAACAACATTCTACATCCAAAGGATGGATCTCCAATCGTTACTCCAGGACAAGATATGGTATTAGGTAACTATTACATAACTATGGAAAAAGCTGGAGAACCAGAAGAAGGTAGAGTATTCAAGAACTCTAATGAAGCTATTATGGCTTATGATAGAAAAGAAGTTACACTTCATACAAGAATTGCTCTTCCTGTTAACTCATTTAAACATAAATTATTCGTTGAAGAACAATATGATAAATATTTAGTAACAACTCCTGGTAAATTAATATTTAATGAAATTTTACCTGATTCATTTGCTTATTTAAATGAACCATCAGACGAAAATATTCAAGGATTTACTCCTAATAAATATTTCCTAGAAAGAGGAACTAATATACCAGAAGTAATTAAGAGTATGCCTATTGTTAAACCTTTTGCTAAAGGTACATTAGAAGCAATCATTGCTCAAATATTTAAACGTTATCAAACTACAGAAACTAGTACATTCCTAGATAACTTAAAGGATTTAGGATTCAAATATTCAACAATTGCTGGTATTACAGTATCAGCTGCTGATATCGTAGTTTCTCAAAGTAAAGATAAGATCGTTAAAGAAAAGAATGAATTAGTAGATAAAATTAATAAACAATATGCTCGTGGTTTAATCACTGAAGAAGAAAGATTTAATGGAGTAGTTAAAGCTTGGAAAGATGCTAAGGATGAAGTATCTGCTGAACTTGAAACTTATGCTAAATCTCAATTAGATAACCCAATCTTCATGATGATGAACTCTAAAGCTCGTGGTAATATTTCAAACTTTACCCAATTAGCTGGTATGCGTGGATTAATGGCTAAACCAAATGGTGAACCAGTAGAAATCCCAGTTCTTTCAAACTTCATTGAAGGATTATCAGTTAGTGAATTCTTCTTATCAACACACGGTGCTCGTAAAGGTTCTGCCGATACTGCCTTAAAGACAGCTGACTCTGGATACTTAACACGTCGTTTAGTTGATGTTGCTCAAGATATTATTGTTAAAGAAGAAGATTGTGGTACTGAAAATGGATTAGTAGTAAGAGACTTTGTAAATGACAAGAATGGTTCTGTAATTGAAAAATTATATGATCGTATTGTTGGTAGATTTGCAAATCGTCCTGTAATTAATCCAGAAACTAAGAAAGTTATAGTAGATAGAAATGAATTAATTACTGAAAATATCGCTGAAAAGATTATTAAAGCTGGTATTAAAGAAGTTGAAATTCGTTCAATCTTAACATGTAATTCACATCATGGTATTTGTACTAAATGTTATGGACGTAACCTTGCAACTGGTAACTTAGTTGAAGTAGGTGAAGCAGTTGGTGTAATGGCCGCTCAATCAATCGGTGAACCAGGTACCCAATTAACAATGCGTACATTCCATACTGGTGGTGTTGCTG
>JAKSUF010000007.1 GCA_024409145.1 archaeon
TAAATTATTGTTTTTAATAATTTGAAATTAATTTATTAAGTTAGTTAATTTTTATTATTCAGTAATATGTAAGTAGGAGATTAAAAATGCTAAAAACTAAATTATGTGGTATTGACTTAGAAAATCCTTTAATGCTTGCTGCGGGGATTCTTGGGTCTCATGCATCTTCTTTAAATTGGGTTTTAGATTCTGGTGCTGGTGCAGTAGTTTGTAAATCTTTTTCTAAAGATGCTAATGAAGGTTATAATAATCCTACAACTGTTGAGGTTGAAGGTGGAATTATAAATGCTGTGGGACTTTCAAGTCCTGGTGTTGATGTTTTTAAAGAAGAATTAGAACTTGTTGATCGTAAAAAAGGTGTTTCAATAGCTTCAATTTATGGAGCTACTGCTGATGATTTTTCTTATGTTTCATCTGAGATTGTAGATTTAGTTGATATGATTGAACTTAATGTTTCATGTCCTCATGCAATGAGTGGTTGTGGTTCAGCTATTGGTCAAGACCCTCTTCTCACTAAGAAAATTGTTCAATCTGTTAAAGAGGAAGTTGATATTCCAGTTTTAGCTAAATTAACTCCTAATGTTACAGATATTAAAGAAATAGCTATTGCTGCTCAAGAAGGTGGTGCAGATGGTATTACTTTAATTAATTCTCTTGGTCCGGGGATGAAAATTGACATTGCTACTGGAAATCCTATTTTGTCTAATAAATTTGGAGGTATGAGTGGACCTGCAGTTAAACCAATTGCTATTCGTTGTGTTTATGATGTTTATAGTGTAACTGATATTCCTATTATTGGTGTTGGTGGAATTCGTAATTATGCTGATGTTGTTGAATTTTTATATGCTGGAGCAAGTGCAGTTCAAATTGGAACTTCAATTATTTATGAAGGTCCAGAAATATTTAATGATATTAATAGAAAATTAGCTGAGTTTATCGAAGATAGTCAGTTTAATAATGTTGAAGAAATGGTTGGTTTTGCTCATAAAGGAGAATTATAGGAGTTATATGATATGAATGCCCCTAAAGTTTTAGAAATTAAAAGAATAATTAAAGAAACTCCCACTATTAAAACTTTTATCTTTGATTGGCCTATGATTGGTGAAAATATTCCATCTCCAGGTCAATTCCTTATGGTTTGGAATTTTAAGGATGAGAAACCTATGTCTATCTCTTATATTAATGTGTCCAATGGTGAAATTGGAATTACTGTTAAAAATGTAGGTGATTTTACTAAAGATTTACATGATTTAGAAGTTGGAGATAAATTAGGTCTTAGAGGTCCTTATGGATCTTGTTTTGACACTGATTTGGATGGTATGAAAGTTTTAGCTATTGGTGGAGGAGTTGGAATGGCTCCTATTGCTTCATTTGTTGAAGAAGCTCTTAAACATAATGCTGATGTTGATGTTGTATGTGCTGCTACAACTAAAGATGAATTATTATTCCATAAACGTTTGAAAAATCGTGGTGCTACTGTTTATACTTGTACTGATGATGGGTCTTGTGGTTTCAAAGGTTTTGCGACTCATAGATCTATGGAACTCATTGCAAAAAGTGATTATGAATGGGCTGTTGTTTGTGGTCCTGAGGTAATGATGGTTCCTTTATATGGGTTTATTGAAAATAATAATATTTCTGGAGAATATTCTTTAGAACGTTATATGAAATGTGCTATGGGTATTTGTGGTCAATGTTGTGTAGATAATACTGGATGGAGAATATGTGTTGAAGGTCCAGTTTTCTCATCTGATAAATTAGCTCAAATTGATGAGTTTGGAGTTTATCATAGAGATGCTGCTGGTTTGAAACATTTTTATTAGTGTTTTGGTGTTTGTGGTAGTGTTGTGTTTGAAACATTTTTAGTTTTTATATAAATTTTAATTAGCTAAATCGAGGTATGGGTATGGTCAAAAAGAATTTTATATTACTTGATATTGATTATGTTACTTATGATGAAAAACCAGTTATACGTTTATTAGGTAAAGAAAAAGATACTAAAAAGAACATTATAGCTTTAGATGATTCTTTTGTCCCTTATCTATATATTATACCTCGGGGTAATGTTGATGATTGTGTTTCTGATTTAAAAGAGTTTGAAAATGATGAAGAAGTGAAAATAAATCGCACTGAAATTATAAATCTAAAAGATTTTCAAGTTCCAAAAGATATTATTAAAATTTATTTCAAACATCCTCAACAAGTTCCTAAATCTAGAGATATAATTCGTGATTTAGATTCTGTTTTTGAGATTAGGGAACATGATATTCCATTTTACAGGAGATATTTAATTGATAAAGATTTGACTCCTATGGCAGAAATTGAAGTTGTCGGTAAGGAAATTGATGAATTTGATAATATTAAAAGTTCAGAAGATTTAACTCTTATTAAATTATCAAAACCTCCTAAAACAGTAAGTACGGATGTTTCTGATTTTAGAATGATGAGTTTTGACTTAGAAGTAAGAAATCCTTATGGGATGCCAAATCCTGAAGAAGATGAAATTATTATGATTGGAATTGATAGTAATATTGGTATTCGTAAGGTTATATCTACTAAAGGTAATGAATTTAATAATGATGAAGAAATGTGTTTCATTGAAACTGTTGATTCTGAAAAAGAAATGATTGAATCTTTTGTTAAAACTGTTAAAGATGCAAATCTTGATATTATTGTTGGTTATAACTCTGATAATTTTGATTTTCCTTATATTAAGGATAGAGCTAAACTTTTAGGAATTGATTTAGATTTGGGTATGGATGGTTCTAATCTTAAATTTTTAAGACGGGGTTATACTAATGCAGCTACAATCAAAGGACTTTTACATATTGATTTATATCTAGTTATGAGAAGATATATGTCTTTAGATAGGTATACATTAGAAAGAGTTTACTTTGAATTATTCGGTGAAGAAAAAATTGATGTACCTGGAGAACTTATTTATCAATTTTGGGATAATGGTGGAGAAGAACTTAAGAACTTATTTAAGTATTCTTTAGATGATGTTGTATCTACTTTAAAAATTGCTGAGCAAACATTGCCTCTTAATTTAGAGCTTACTCGTATTGTGGGTCAACCTTTCTTTGATGTGACTCGTATGGCTACGGGTCAACAAGCCGAATGGTATCTTGTTAGAAAGGCATATGAAATTGGAGAATTAGTACCAAATAAACCTAATATTCCTCAAAAAGTTATGAATGAAAGAGGAAGTAATTCTGGAGGTTTTGTTAAAGAACCTGAGAAGGGGCTTCATGAAAATCTTGTTCAATTCGATTTTAGGAGCCTATATCCAAGTTTAATTATTTCAAAAAATATCTCTCCAGATGTTATTTATAATGATAAATTAGAAAAGAATTATTCTTTTTCTGATGAGTTTATGTTAGATGATATTAATCAAATGAATATTGAAGATAGTATTGAAAATACTTCTATTAACAAAATTAATAATGAAAAGGATAATTCTGATGTTAAAGATTATTATGTATGTCCTGAGCATTATCATAAATTTAAAAAAGAACCTCAAGGTTTTATTCCTTCAGTTATGGGTAATATTCTTGCAGAAAGAGTTAAGATTAAAACTATGATGAAAACTTCTAATGATCCGATTATTAAAAAAAGTTTAGATGTACAACAACAAGCTTTAAAACGATTAGCTAATACTATGTATGGGGTTTATGGGTTTTCAAGGTTCCGTTGGTATTCTTTTGAATGTGCACAGGCTATTACTGCTTGGGGTAGACAACATATTAAGAAAGCTATGAAGGAAGCTGAAAATTATGGTTTTTATGCAATTTATGCAGATACTGATGGTTTTTATGCTAAATATGATAAAAATAAGAGAAAAAATAATTAATTATGTGGGTTGTTAAATATGGTTAAACAAATTGCTTTAGCATCTTGTAGTGGGATGAGTCCGAATGGTTTAATAGCTAGAGTTGCGGTTTCTGATTTGGCTATTGATGATATTGAACTTTTATCTATTTGTATGGGTTCTGTTTCAGCTAATGATGAACGTTTTAAATCAATAGCTAATGAATTTCCAGTTTTTGCTGTTAATGGTTGTGAAGGAAACTGTGTGGCTAAAATTTTGAATGAAAAAGGAATTGATGTTATTGGTGAGATTAATGTAGGTGATACTTTAGAACCTACGAATCATAGAGCTAATGATGTTGCTAGGTTAGATGAGGAAGGAGAGATCTGTGTTTCTATTCTTAAAGAATCTATTAAAGAAAAATTAGATGAACTCAGAAAATAATGGTGTTTTTATGGCAAATCCGAATAAAGTTTATGAAACTAAAAAAGTTTATAATAAAGATCTTTGGGAAAATTGGGTCATGGATTCTCAAGAATATTTCGATGATATTATTGCTCCATGTAAATTAGCAATTTTCATTGGAAAAAATGATAAACGTTGTTTAATTATTGAAAAAATAGCTGATTCTTTATTCCCTAAATTTGTTGTTGATGGTTCATTCAGTATGTATGATTTTGATCTCTTTTTTACTGTTGCTGAAGGAGATGCTTTAAAAATTTTGGAAGATAAGTCTAAATTTGTTGATTTAGTTAAATCTGGGAATTTAGGTATTTTATGTACTGTTGATGATGTAGCTATGGAAGAAAAAGGTTTAGATAAATTCTTATCTAGGGTTGGTTTTGCACCTTCTTGTAGTATGTAATTTATTACTTTTCTTTTTATTTTTTTATTTTTTTATAAATTTATTTTTTATATTTAATTTCTATTTTTTTATTTTTCTTATTTTTAATCCGGATTTTCAGTTTATTTTTTCTGATTTTATTCTTATTTTTATTCTATGAGTATATATTGTGCATAATATATGTACATTTACATACTTTTATTCTAGTTTTTCCAATAGAACTTTATTTAAATTAATTATTTGAATTATTATTATATTATTTATTTCTGTAATTATTATTTTAATTTATCATTATTTTAATTTAAATGAGAATATTCTTAAAGGGTAATTTTATTAATCTTATTATTTAATAATTATTGAAAAAATAGATGTCTAACAAAAAAAAGCAATTAAATAATTTAAAAGTTTAGAAATAAAAATTATTAAGAAAAATAGTAAATAATAAAAAAATAGATGAATAAATTTATTCATCTAAATAGCTATCTAAATCAATGTTTAAATCATCACAGATTTCTTTTAATGTATCATAGAGTTTTTCATCTATTGAAATACCATTTTCTTCAGCTTCTGCGATTCTTTTAACTTCAAGGTCTCCAGGGATAAAACTACCTGCATCTCTGATTTCTTGTACGAATTCTTCGACTTCTGCTTTGAAAGTATCCATATCTACAAATTTAGATGGATCAATTGCTATGAATAAATCTCCTTTAGTACAAGCTTCTGTATATCCTCCAGAAGTACCAGTAACTGCAGTACCAAATGCTGCGTTTACTAGAGGTCCACACATGATTTCAATCATAAGACTTAAAGCATATCCTTTAATTCCTCCAAATGGTAAGATAGATCCTTCTAAAGCTGCATCTGGGTCAGTAGTTGGGTTTCCATCTTTATCTATTGCAGTATTAGGTGGGATTTCAACACCTTTTCTTTTACATTCTAATAATTTTCCTCTTGCAGCAACAGAAGTTGCCATATCTACTGCAATATAAGTTTCAGAAGGGATTCCTATAGCTATTGGATTAGTTCCTAAAATAGCTTTACTTCCACCAATTGGTGCTACTCCAGGTTCAGTGTTACAAGTAACGATTCCAATTACATCATTTCTAATAGCTAAATCAGAATAATATCCAGTTACTCCAAAGTGGTTTGCATTAAAAGTACCTACTGCTCCAATACCCATTTTTTTAGCTTTTTCAATAGCTAACATCATACCCTGTTGTGCAATGTATTGTCCAAAAAGACTTTTTCCATCAATTAAAGCAATAGAATCGGTTTCATTAACAATTTCGTAATCTCCTTCAGTTGAGATATATCCATTGTTAATTCCTCTTATATATTGTGGGAATCTTCCAAGTCCGTGGGAAGTAAATCCTTTTAAATCAGAATCAATTGTAGCTTCAGTTACAATTTCTGCTTGTTTTTCTTGAACTCCAATATTTACTAATATTTCTTTTACAAGCTTTCTTTCATTTTCAACACTAATCTTCATTTTTTCCCTCCATTGTTGGTTAATTATAAGCTTATCAAATTAATTTATGAATGATTTATTAAAATATAATTTGTTGATTTAATTAAATTTGATATTTTATGTATTTACTAAATTAATATTTTATTTCAGTTCCTTCAAAGGTTTTTACAGTAATTCCTTCTTCACTAGTTACAGTTCCTACTTTGTATGCTTTTATTGATTTATTTAATTCTTCAAGGACTGCATCTGCTTCTTCAGGAGATACAATAACTGTAAATCCAATACCCATATTAAATACTTTGTACATTTCTTCTACAGGAACACCTTGTTCATATATGAGTTTAAAAATATCTTGTGGTTCTGGATAGTTGGTAATATCGAATCCAATGCCTTTTTTAAGTCTGGATAAGTTGTTAACTCCTCCTCCAGTCATATGTGCAAGACCTTTTATGTTAAATTCTTTTTTAAGTAAATCAACTATTGTTTTAACATAAAGTTGGGTTGGTTTTAATAACTCTTCTCCAATAGTTATATCTCCATTAGGCATTTTATCTGTAACTTTAAAACCACCTTTTTCAAAAATAGCTCTTCTTGCTAAAGATAAACCATTACTGTGGATTCCACTACTTTCAAGACCAATTAACACATCTCCTTCTTTGATGTCTGCTCCAGTAATAATTTTGTCTTTATCTACAAAACCAATACCAGTTCCAGCTAAATCAAAGTCTTTAACAATTCCTGGTAATGATGCAGTTTCTCCACCTATTATTGCAATTCTAGATTCTTCTGCACCTTTTACTAATCCATCCGCAATTTCTTCAGCTACTTCTGGGTCTGGTTCTTCAACAGCTAAATAATCAACTAATGCTATAGGTTCTGCACCAACACATAAAATATCATTTACTACCATAGCAATCATATCAATTCCCACAGTATCATATTTTTCCATCATTTTAGCTACTAAAATTTTACTTCCAACACCATCGGTACTCATTGCAATAGCTTTGTCTCCAAGTTCTACTAATGCTGCGAAATGTCCACTATCTGTGATAATGTTTCTGTAGTCTAATGTTGGTTTAAGTTTTGAAGCAAGTTTTGCAACAGTAACTGCTTCGAGGTCAATGTCTACACCGGATTCTGAATAAGTAACCATAAATTCACCTGTAATATTTATTTTGTTTGAATTTTATTGAACATTTAATTAAATATTATTATATTTGTATTTGCTATTATATATAATATAATAATTTTATGTCCTAATAATTTAAAATCTAAGTTTATTTCTTTAATTTTATTCTATTTCTTAATTATTATTGTATTTTTTAAGTATTATTGTAATCTTGTAGCATCTAATATGAGTGGAGTTTTAGTTTCTATTTTATAACTTCTATGGATACTTGAAGCTAAGTCAACAGTTTTATATGGATCTCCATGACAAGTAAGAATCTTATCTGGTCTTGGATGTAATCTTTTAGCAAACTCCATTAATTGTCTTCTGTTAGAGTGTCCACTAAATCCTTGAATAGTTTTAATTTCCATATTTACATTGAATACTTTTGTTTTTCCATCTTCTCCTTCAAGAGGGATTTCTTTATGTCCTTTTTGGATTCTTCTACCTAATGAACCTTCAGATTGGTATCCAACAAAAATCATTGTATTTCTTTTATCTTCACATAACCATTTGAAATATTCTACAGAGTTTCCTCCAGTTAACATACCTGAAGTTGAAAGTATGATTGAAGGTTCACCATCAATGATTTCTTTTCTTTCTTTATTATTTTGGACTTTATTAAAAGAATCTGCAATAAATGGATTTCTGCCCATGTGGAATATTTGATCTCTTAAATCTTTACTTAAGTATTCTGGTCTTGCAGTATGAACTGCAGTTGCTTCCCAAATCATTCCATCAAGATGAATCGGTACTTCTTCAATATATCCATGTCTCATATATTCTTCAAGTACAATCATTAATTCTTGTGCTCTTCCTACTGCAAATACTGGGAGTAAGATTTTTCCACCACGTTTGAGGGTCTTATATATTGTTTTCATTAACTCTTTTTCAGCATTATTTCTTGATGGAGTAATATCTTCATGTCCACCATAAGTACTTTCCATTACACAACTTTCGATTCTTGGGAATTTGGTTGTAGCTGGTTCGAGAAGTCTGCTTCTTTCATATTTAAAATCTCCAGTATATAACATATTGTGTGCACCTTCTCCAATATTAAAGTGACACATTGCAGAACCTAAAATATGTCCTGCATTATGTAATGTTAATTTTATATCTGGTGAAATATCAGTTACTACACCATAATCCAGAGTAATGGTATGTTTAATCATTTTTTGAACATGTTTTACATTAAATGGTAATGGATTATCTTCTCTATGTGCAATATCAATATAATCTAATTGTAAAAGTACCATTAAATCTCTTGTTGCAGTTGTACAATAAACAGGACCTTCATATCCATAATGGTAAAGGTATGGGATAAATCCACAATGGTCTAAATGGGCATGTGATACAACTACTCCATCTAAATCTTGAATAGAGAACTCTCCAACACCTAACATTGGGAATGAACTTTTTTCATCTTGTCCTGCTACATTAACTCCACAATCTAATAAAACACGGCTATTTGGAGTTTGAAGTAACATACAGGAACGTCCTACTTCTTTAAATCCTCCTAAAGAAGTTAATCTTGTCCAATCATTAGGATATTTTCCTCCTTGGTGGATTCTTGCACCTAAATCTTGTAAGATTTTTTTCCTTTCTTTACTATTATTTAAGAGAGTATTTCTGATTCTACCAATAATCTCTGATTGGATTGGAGGAGTTCTTAAGATTTTAGGAGCCCAACCTGTTTTTCTTACAATTTCTCTTGAAGTTACACCATATTTTCCAATTACAAGTCCTGGTTTTGTAGCTTCAATAACTACTTCACAAGTAACTTCATCAAAAGAAATATTAGTAATTTCTGCTTCAACAGGTACAATTTCTTCAACAGCTTTAATTGTATCATCTGGTTCCATTAAAACAGACTTATCTGATCTAATAATTATTCTTTTTCTTAAATCTTTAGCTAAAGTACGTATAATGTCCCCACTATCTGCTATCATTTCATGATTTTTAGTATAGATAACAACTTCTGGACCTTCAAATTCAATTTTAGCTAATTGTATATTTTCAGGTAATTTTTCAACAATTCTTTCTCTGATTTCTTCTAAAACATTTGAAGTCATATAATCACTTCGAAAATAAGATGTATAAATTAGTATATGAGTTATACTTAGCCAGTTTTAATCAATGGTTTAAAGTATTTAAAAAATGTTTAATAATTAGTTATTAATTGAGTTATAATGCATATACTATTATACTGTATAATAAAATTAGTTTGTTAATATAATAAAAATAATAAATTGATTGAATGGTTATTATTTAACCATTAATTTTATCAATTATTTTAGTAATTTCTTCTTTTTCTAACATTTCATATCCATCTTTAGTAACTTTAGCTACTAAAAATCCATTTCCGGAGAATGTATCTCTTTCAGTAGCTGCTTTTAAACTTCTAAGAGCTACTTCAATAGCTTCATCTACTGTAATGTCTTCATGGAATCTGTCTTCGAGTACACCATATGCAAAGGTGGAACCTGATCCAGTTGAGATGAATGTATCTTTAATCATACCACCTGCAGCATCTAATGAATAAATTGATGCACCATTTTCATCTACTCCTCCAAGAAGAGTTTGAACATATGCTGGAGATGAATGTAATATATTTGCACTTACTGCTGCTGCAGCTTCAATACTTATATTTTTACCATTTCTTAATCTGTATAAAGAAACTTCTGCACTAATGACTTTCATTAAACTTTGTGCATCAGCAACAGACCCTGCGATAGTTGTTGCAATATGATTATCAATTTTGAATATTTTTTCAGCTACTTTATGAGCTACTAAGTTTCCCATACTAGCTCTTCTCTCACTTGCAAATACAACACCGTCAACACAGGTAATACCAACAGTTGTAGTACCTTCTAAAGTGTTTTTGTTACTCATATTAAATACACCTCGATATATTTGTATTTTAAATATTATTATGTTTTAATATAATTTTAATTCAATAAATATTATATTGATTTAATTTATTATTAATTTAATTTCATAAGTATTATTAATCTTAAATGGACTAATTTTAATATTAAATAGCTAAAATTAGTTCAGTAAAATTTAATAAATAATCTAATTAAAATCAGTATAAGTTAGGTTATTTGGTAGTGTTTACTTATATTCACTTCCTAACAATTTTTATTATGTTAATGGTAATATATAATAGTTTCGATATTTTCTTTTGTTTTTATTTTGGTTATTTTAAGTTTCCAAAGTTTTTTATTTAATTAAATTAAAAATTACTATATATTTAATATATTATTTACTTGGTGATTTTTTTGAAATGGAAAAAAATTGGAGATATATTAGTTGTAGATGACAATTTTACTAATTCTACTACTTATACTGAAAATAAAGATTTAGAAGGTTATTTAAAATCTGTAGCTATTAAACATAATGTAAAATCTATTATTAAAATTAATAAAATTTCAGGTCAAATGAGGGAACCAAGTATTGAATTTTTATATGGTGAAGATAGTGAAACTATTCATAAAGAAAATGGTTGCTTTTTTAATTTAGATTTATCAAAAGTCATGTGGGCTAAAGGTAATAATAATGAACGTCTTAGAATAGCAAAATTGGTTAAAAAAGGAGAAACTTTTCTAGATATGTTTGCAGGTATTGGTTATTTTTCTATTCCTGTAGGGGTTCATAGTAAAGCTAAAAAGATTTATTCCATTGAAATTAATCCTAATTCTTATTATTTTTTAAAGAAGAATATAGAATTAAATAAAATTAATAAGAAATTAAATGGGCGTATGGAAGCTATTTTGGGTGATTGTGCTATTGAAGCTCCTAAATATTCTGCAGATAGGATTTCAATGGGTTATGTTAAAACAACTCATCATTTTCTAAAACATGCTATGGATGCCATTAATGATGGTGGAATTATTCATTATCATGAAACTGTCCCTGAAAAATTAATAGAATCTCGCCCATATGAAAGATTAAAAAAAGTAGCTACTGAATGTTCTATTAGTGATGTTGAAGTTTTAAACATTCAGTATATAAAAAAATATTCTCCAGGTGTTGCTCATATAGTTGTAGATACTAAAATTAATTATTAATTTTGTCTTGTAATTTTTTAACTTTTTCTAATAATTTTGAGTTTTCTAAATACTCCTCATTAATATATTTTTCATAAATTGCTAATCTTTCTTTTAATTCTAATCCTGCATCATTAGTTAATTTCTCAAGATGGTCTAATGTTGGCCATGGGGAACTTGGGTTTACATAATCTTCACTAAGTGGAGAAACTCCTCCCCAATCATCAGTTCCACAAATTAAAAATATTTGACTAGTGTCATAATTTAAGTTAGGTGGGACTTGTACAGAAACACCTTTGAATAATAATTGTGCTGTTGCAACTGTTCTTACCATATCTAAAAGACTTGGTTCTGGATAATCTTCCATTTCAATTCCGGGACTTATGGTAAAATTTTGTATAATTACTTCTTGAATATGGTCATATTTGTCGTGAATCTCTTTTATTGCAAGTAAAGAATCTGCTACTTCTTCTTTAGTTTCTCCAATTCCAATTAATAATCCTGTAGTATAAGGTATTTTAAGACGCCCTGCATTTTCTATTGTTTCAAGTCTAATTTCAGGATTTTTTCCAGGACTTTTTTTATGAGCTATTGTTTCCATTAATCTTTTGGATGAACTTTCTAACATCATACCCATAGATACATTATATTCTTTGAGTTTTTTCATGGATTCATAACTAAAGTTTCCTGCATTAGTATGTGGGAGAAGTTCGGTTTTTTCAACAGTCATTTTACAGATATCATAAATGTACTCGGTCATATTGTTGTAACCAAATTCCTTTAATTTATCTACTACTGCTTCTTCAGTATCTGCATCTTCGCCCATAGTAAATAATGCTTCTTTACAACCGTATTTTTCAGCTTCTTTCAATGTAGCTAATACTTCTTCTTTTGTTTTAAGTAAAATTGCTTCGGGGTCTTTTGGATCTTTTTTAAATGCACAATAACCACAATCATTTCTACATATTTCTGTTAATGGAATGAACACATTCTTGGAATATGTGACATAATTATCTTCTCTTTTAGAATTAGCTAAGTTCATTATTTCGAGAAGGTCTTCTCCTTTTGCATTTAACATTAATACTAAATCTTCTTTTGTTAAATTTTCTAAATCTATTTTTGTGGTTATCATTTTTTCCCTCATCTAAACATCATTATCTGATACAGTTATTTCAACATATAATGGTCCGAATCCAGATTTATCTTTCCATGTAGCTACAAAAGCTGTTGCATGTTTCATTTTGAATAGCTTACTTTCTACTTTTAATCCCATAGATTCTAATTGATTGGTCATTTTAGCGATTCCTCCGGTATCTGGTGCAGATTCAATTTCCATGGATTCTCTAAGTTGAGTATCAATTTTTTCAATAAAATTCTTTCCAGCATCTGAATTTATAGATATCTCTTCGGATCCTAAAATTTCTTCTAATTCTGCTAATTTAGTTTCCATTTCTTCAATAGCTATATTATCAGCAGACATTCCTCTTACAATTAATATTTTATCACTGTTATATGCTGCTCTTGACCCTTTATATGCATTATAATGTCCAATAACTTGTCCGGTAATTTTAGGTAATAGATTTCCCATATTAATCACATTCTTTTTTGATAATATTTTTTATATTACTTTATTTTAATTATAGTTTTTTTATTCTATTAATTAAATACTTATTTAAATTTATTATAATAATAGTTTTTATATTTTATTTAAAAAATAGTTAATATTAATTAAATTTTATCAATTTTAATAAAATTTTATTAAAAAGTATTACTTAATTTTTAAAAAAATAATATGGGAAAATTATTCTTCCCAATTGAGTTCTTCTTTTAATCCACCTAAAGTAGATATTTTTTCTGCAAATGCATTGTGTCTATGGATACTTTCATGGTTTACTTGTCTTATTGTGATTAAAGTATCGTCTGGAAGATTAGAGTATTCTTCGATAATTGTTTCTACCATATTTCTAACACAATCTTCTACAAAAACAGGATTTTTGTGAGCATTCATTACTGTTGCATTTTCATCTGGACGTTTTAAAAGTCCACATACTGGAGAACTCATTGATTTTTCAATTAGTTCAATAATTTTTTCCCCTTCTACTTTCTGATTTTCTGGAACTTCTATGACTATGGTTCCTACCCCTCTTTGGTTATGTGAAGCGAAAGTTACAGTATCTAATACTTTTGCACAAGTTTCTTCATCTAAAAATTCAAGTAATTTGTTTTTATCTGCTTCTCTAACTGATTCTTGTGCACATGGGCAAACAGTCATACCAACTACTTCTGCACCTATGCTTTTACGAATGCTAATTTTTCCATTTTCGTCACGAATACCTACTGCATTAGCGAGTAATTTACACATTTCTTGAGACTCTTTTTTAGTTACTGGAGATTCTCTAGGGAACATGTATTCGCTTTCCATATTTATTTCTACACGTGCTGCATATTCATGTTTCTCAAGCATTCTTTCTACAATTTTTGCACAAAGATCTTCTATCCATACACTGGAGCTAGATACTACTTCATCAACAACTTCACTAATTGCCTCAGGACTTCTGGACATGTGAATTCCTTTTTGGTCACTTGGTAAGTCTACGAAAGCATCAAAAGTAGGTGTTAATATGATAGGTCTTTTTCCTGGTCTTTCAAGTCTTAATAATTTTTTAACATTGGTGACTCCTACTCTACTTAAGTGAATAGCTATACGAGGAGCATCACCTTGGGTATCAGGGAAACAAATTGCCATAATATACCTTCTATTTTTTTTAATATATTGAATTAAATAAGTATATTAATTAATAAGTATATTTAAACTATCTCATTGAAAAATTAAACTTAGTTAAATATTTAAAAATATTTGAGTATTCTAAATTTTTATTAATAAATATACTTTAAATTAATTAAATATAATATTCTGTTTTGTATCTTATAATATAACTTAATTGTTTAAGTTATTTAAATATTTTACTTAAATTTATTTAAATATTTTTAATTTTACTTAAACAATCGCTTAAAGTATGTTTGCAGAACCCATATCTTCTTTTACAACATTAAGTACTGTTTGAGTATATGTTCTTTCAATACTTGGTTCTTTAAGTAATTGTTTAATGAAAATATCTAAGTCATCAGTATCTTTGAATTTTGCAATTAAAAATGCATCATATTCTCCAGTAACATCATATATTCCTACAATATTTTTATTGGATGCAGTTCTGTTTTCCCAACTTTCAAGGTCACCACCTTTTACCTTGACTCCAATAATACTTGTGAATTGGTATCCTAATTTTCTATGATTTAATACTGGTGCAAATTTTTCAATGACTCCTGATTTTAGCATCTTATCGATACGGTTATGGACTGTACCGACAGAGATTCCCAAGTCTCTTGAGATTTGTCTATAAGATATTCTGACATCATCATTAATGATCTTAAGAATTTTAATGTCAGTTTCATCTAATTTAATTATTTCGTCTTTTTTAGCACACATAATTATATACACCCTTTTAAAATTATTCTGATTATTAAACATCTATAAAGATTATAAATTTTTCATGTTTTATTATAATTTTATAATATTTGAAGTATTCTCTTAATTGAATATTTAATACTCTTCTAATGTCTTTTTTAATATTCCTTTAAATATATCTAATATATTCTGCATATGTTTAATATATATTTATATAATTTCTTATATAATTCCGATTTATGTTTAAAATGTGAGTATATTTTAACATATTTTATTATATATATTTAACATATTTTAATATATTTTAATATTTTTAATATATACTTAAATATTGTT
>JAKSUF010000070.1 GCA_024409145.1 archaeon
ATGGAAAAATAATAAGTGCAGAAGACGAAAAAACTTTTGTAAGTTTATTAATAAATGAAATATATAAGGGCGAGAATGGAAATTCTAAGGAAAAATCTATCAATTAAATTAATTAGTTTATTATTTAAATTAATCATTATTTAAATTAATTATTTATTTAATCTTTTGCTGGTGAAAAAATGGCTAGTGGAAATATGAGAGAATTAACTCAAAAATTATTAAGTAGGATTGAAGAAATTTCTAGGCCTGTTAAGATTATGCATGTTTGTGGATCTCATGAGCATACAATTATGGAATATGGTATACGTTCTTTACTTCCTGAAGAAGTTGAGATTGTTGCAGGTCCTGGATGTCCTGTATGTGTTGTTCCTTCAAGAGAAATTGATGAATGTTTAGAATTAGTTAATAAGGGAGTTACAATAACTACTTTTGGAGATATGCTTAGAGTTCCAGGTTCTAATGGTTCTCTTGGTGAAGCTAAAGCTGAAGGGGCAGATGTGAGGGTTGTTTATGGTGTTCCTAATGCTGTAGAAATTGCTAAAAAAGAAGAAAATGATGTTGTATTCATGTCTGCTGGTTTTGAGACAACTGCTCCAACTGTTGCAGCAGAATTATTAAATAAACCTCCTGAAAACTTTTCTATTTTGTCTTGTCATAGATTAATCCCTGCAGCTCTTGATTTTTTAATTAACTCTGGTGAAACTAGTTTAAATGCTTTGATTCAACCAGGACATGTTTGTACTATAATTGGCACTAAACCTTTTGAAAAGTTCTCTACTGATTATGGAATTCCTCAAGCAGTAGCTGGATTTAATCCATTAGATATTTTAATGTCTGTTTATATGATTTTAAGACAAATGGATAAAGGAGAAGCTAAAATAGATAATGAATATAAACGTGCTGTACGTGAAGAAGGTAATGTTGTAGGTATCGATGCTATGAATCAAGTTTTCCATGAAGTTAGTCGTGAATGGAGAGGTTTCCCTAAAATGCCGAATTCTTGTTTAGAACTTAATAGTGAATTTGATGAGTATAATGCAAGAAAAATTTATGATATTGAAGTTAAAGATGTAAAAGATGCTCCTAAAGGATGTATTTGCGGCCCTATTCTTAGAGGTATGGCTAAACCTCAGGATTGTAAATTATTTAGAAAAGCATGTAATCCTATGCATCCTATTGGTGCTTGTATGGTAAGTAAAGAAGGTACTTGTAATATTGCGCATCGTTATACTAGATAAATGAGGTTGATTTATGTCTAATATTGAAGCTTTAGCTGTTGATGTTGATGGAACAATAACTGATAATCATAGAAAAATTTGTATAAGTGCAATTGAAGCTCTTCGTAAAGTTGAAGCTGCAGGAATTCCTGTTATTATAGCTACTGGTAATATTGCTGACTTTTCATATGCTGTTGCTACTATGGTTGGAACAACTGGTGGTTTAGTTTGTGAAAATGGTGGAGTTATATATAAAGATGGATTAAATAATAATCGTGTTATTGTTCTAGCTGATAAAGAAAAAGTAGATAAAGCTTATGACTTAATACTTGAAAAATTTGGAGATAAAATAGACTTTAAACTCACTGAAGATGAACATGGGAGATTTTCAGAAATTTGTTTTTATAAAACTTTTGATCCTAAACCTATTAAAGATGCTTTAGCTAATCTGGATATTGAAGTTTATGATAGTGGATTTGCTATTCATTTAACTGATGCTAATGTTAGTAAAGGTTCTTCTCTTCAAAAACTTGCTGATTTAGCAGAATATAATACTGAAAACATGATGGTCATTGGAGATAGTGAAAATGATTTGGGATTTTTAGATGTTGCAGGATTTAAAGTTGCAGTAGCTAATGCTTGTGATGAACTTAAAAATGTTGCAGATTATGTCTGTGAAAATAAGTATGGTGATGGGGTAGCAGAAGCTATTGATAAATTTATTTTCAATAAAAATTAATTCTAGAAAGGAGATAATATGTTATTTGAACTAGCTGAAGAAGCAAAACGTGAAGTTTCAAAATATTGTGATGATTATGAGGTTTATATTGATAAAACCGAAGTTTTACAATTAGATTCTCAAAAAACTGATTTAAATTTTGCAAAGGAAGAAATTTCATTAGGATTGGGTATAAGAGTAATTAAAGATGGAAAAATTGGTTTTGCATTTACTTCTGATATGGATAAAATAGCTAAAACTGCAGAAGATGCATTTGAAAATTCTAAACTTAATGTTGTGGATGAAAACTTTTCTTTTGCAGAAAAAGAGAAACTTCCAACTGTAAAAAATACTTTTGATAAAAAATTTAAAGAGTTAGAACTTGAAGAAATTACTTCTTCTATGAAAGATTTATTATCTATTGTTGAGGATAAAAATTGTCAAGCAACTTCTGGAGGATTTTCTGCAGCTGAAGGAGAAACTTTAATTTTAAACTCAAATGGAGTTTCAACTCATGATGAATCAACTGGATTTGCTATAGGAATTTCAGTAAATGCAGAAAATGGTGGTGAAATAAGTACTGCTTATGATTCTGTAAGTTCTTGTTTATATGATCTTGATGGTGAAAAACTTTTTAATGATGTTTGTGACCTAGCTAAAAATTCATTAAATGGTGAACATATTGAAACTGATGATATGGATGTTGTATTTGATTATCATGCAGCTACTGGTTTACTTTCCACATTTTTAAGTGGTTTTAATGCAGATAGTGTTCAAAGAGGAAGATCTTTACTTGCAGATAAGTTAAATGAATCTATTGTTTCTGAAAATCTTTCTATTTATGATGATGGAACATATGATGGAGGTTTAAACTCCAGTATCTGTGATGGTGAAGGTTCTGCTTCTAAAAAAACAACTCTTGTTGAAGAAGGGGTTCTTAAAAATTTCTTATATGATATCTATACTTCTAATAAAGCTAAAAATCAGTTTGGTTTAGAAAATGTTAAAAGTACTGGAAATGGTTTTAGGTCTTCTTACTCTGATACACCTTCTGTTTCTGCTTCAAATATTTGTTTTGATTTTAAGGAAAGATCTCAAATTGAAGACATTCAAAAAGGATGTATTGCTACTGATGTTTTAGGTGCTCATACTGCTAATCCATTTTCTGGTGATTTCTCTGTTGAAGTGAATAATGCGTTTATGATTGAGAATGGTGAAATAACTAAACCTATTAAAAAAGCAATGATTTCTGGTAATATTTATAAACTTTTATCTGATTGTGAAGCTATTGGTAATGAAGTAAAACAAAGAGGTTCTTTTATTATTCCAAAAGTTTTAGTTCATAATTTGAGAGTTATTGATAATTAGGTGTTATTTAATAAATGTGGTGGTGTTAATAGAATCTGTAGATTTTATTAACTTTATTAATTTTATTAATCTCACTATATTTATTTAATAAGATTATTTAAGATTTGTTAATTTCTTTATATTCATTTAATAGAATATATTTAAGATTTACTAAGTTTAATATATTTTTTTAATTTTTTTTGTAAGTGTTTAGTACTTGTTTTAACTTTTTCATTAGCTAATTTTTCATTTTCTTTTTCTTTTTCTCTTAATTTTTTATTAAGATCTTTTTCTTTTTTATGAATTCTGTTTAATGGTTGTTCTGTAAGGGTATTGTAACGTTTTTCTATAAATGATTCTAATTCTTTTTTAGATTTATATTCTTTAAAGTTTTCATTCATTATTCTATCAATTTCCTTATTGAGGTTTTCATTTTTGTCTGATTCTTTAACATTCTTATTTTTCTTTAATTTATTTTTTTTATGCATCTTCGAAACCTCCATAAGTTGTTCTTGTAGTTTATTTTTTATTTTTTATTTTTTTTTAAAATTGTATAATGTGATTATCTAATCACATTTTAATTACAGGTAATTGTATTTCTGTTATAATCTCATTTTCATCTTCTACTTCAAAGTATTTTTTAATGTAAACTTCTTTAGGAGATCCAATGATGTCATAATTATTTTCTTGGGAGTATTCTGCCATTTTAGTGTATGATTCCTGTATTGTTTCTAAAGATCCTTTATGAATTCCAGATAATACTTTATGTTCAAGAATATCTACTATTCTATAAATATCTTCATCAATTAAGTCTTCTCCTTGTTCTTTGTTAATTGGAATTCCTAAGTCATAAACTACTTCATTTTCATTTACAGTTCTTGGGTTATTATAGAATATTGCAAATAATTCTCCTTCAGTATCTACTTCTTTTACATCTATCCATGTTAATAATTTAGACATTAAAATTTCCATATCTTTAAGGGACCCTTTATAATTTATAATTGCTATTTTTTGTTCTTCTATAGTTTTTTCTTTGATTTCCATTCTTACACCTTTTGTTTATTTATGTTTTTTATTAATATAATTATTTTATTATTTGTTTAGTTTATTATTTTATGATTTTAGTTTTTAGTTGTTATATTAAATTTATTATTTATCATTCTATTAAATTTATTCTTGCTTCGTTTATTCTATGAGCCTATTAATTCTATTATTTTTTGTATGAGTTATAAGTTATTTATATATGAATATATCTAAATATGTTATAATTATATATTATGAAAAATATAATATATATTATTAAATCATTAATATTATTAAAATTAAATAATTATTAATTAAGAATTCTGATTTATTATAATTAAATATTAAGGAAATTTTAGAAGGTGAATTTTTGGCTAAACCACAAACTAATGTACAACAAGAATATAGAAGAGTACGTACACCTAGAAAAGGAGAAATTCCAGGTGTTGTAGAACAAATTATGGGTCATGGTAAAATAAAAGTAAGATGTGCAGATGGATTTATCAGAATGACTCGTATTCCTGGTAAAATGAAAAAAAGAATTTGGATTCGTGAAGGTGATGTAGTTCTTGTTAAACCTTGGGAATTCCAATCTGATGAAAAAGCTGATGTTATTTGGAGATATACAAGAACTGAATCTAATTGGCTTGAAAGAAAAGGTTACTTAAAAATGTAAGTATTCTTTTCAATTTTCTTTTTTTATTTTATTTTTTTATTTTTTATTATATTGTTGTTTTTTCATAATTATGTTATTAATGGATATTTCTTATTATCTAATAATTTAGGTTATTTATTATGTTAAAGCCATTGTGTGTATTATATTATATTTTATTATTTTTTATTTTATAATTGAGGATTTAGGATTTATATGAATCGAGAACCTAATGCTAAAATAGCTAAAGCGGATGGAGAACTTCAAAAAATTATTTCTAGAAAAAGAAATTATGATTCTGATGATCGTAAAGTAGCTAATGAAATTTTTGATGATAGGACTTTAAGAACTCTTTATAAATTAGCTAATCAAGGTCATTTAGATGTTCTTAATGGTGCAATTAGTACTGGTAAAGAGGCTAATGTTTTAAAAGGTTTTAAAGATGATGGTTCTGTTGTAGCTGTTAAAATTTATAGGATTGCTACATCTGATTTTAAAAAAATGCAGTATTATATTGCTGGAGACCCTCGTTTTAATGTTAGATCTAATAATAAAAATCAATTAATTGGTTCTTGGGTTAATAAAGAGTTTCGTAATTTAAATAGGCTTCATGAAGCCGGTGTTAATGTTCCTGAGGTTTATGCAAGTCTTAATAATGTTTTGGTTATGGAATTTATTGGTGATGATGAAGGGAATCCTTATCCTACTGCTAAATATGCTCCACCTCATGACCCTGAAGATTTTTATGAACAACTTGTTAAACAATTGGATAAATTTGTTAATGTTGCAAAATTAGTTCATGGTGATTTATCTACATATAATATTATTAATCATGATGAAAAACCAGTTATAATTGATGTTTCACAATCTGTTGTTCGTGATCATATTATTGCTAATGAACTTCTTGAAAGAGATATTAAAAATTTAGTAAGAGAATTTTCTAAAATGGGTGTGGATACTTCTGTCGAAGACCTTACGAATAGGATAATTCATGATTAGGTGTACGATTAAAAATTATTATTTTTAGTATTTTACTAATTTTTTTAATTATTTTTTTATTAGTTGTTTTTATTTATTTTTTTGTAGATTTTTTTTATTGTTATTTTTTCATCATTTTTTATTAGTTGTTTTTATTTATTTTTTTGTAGGTTTTTTGTTTAAATTACTTCTTTATAAGTATATTTTCTATTACTTTTCATATGCTCTAACATTAAAATATTATTATATTAAATATAATCTTTATTTAAGTTCCAACATAATCTGATAATTTTATATAATAATTTAAATAATATGTAAAATAAAACTTTATTTATTTATACTTAATATTTTTATTAATTTATTAAGTGACTAGTAAGTTTTATTTATTAATTTTAGTTTTTAAACTATTATTAATTAAATAATATTTTTCAATAAAAAATTATGAGGTGAATAAATTGCCAGAAACTGATTATCTTAAAGTTCCACAAGATAGAGTAGGGGCTTTAATTGGAACTCAAGGTAAAACTAAACAAATGATTGAAAAAGCAACTGGTACTAAATTAGATATTAATAGTGAAGAAGGTACCGTAATAATTGATCCCACTGAAAATATGGATGATCCTTTAGGGGTATGGAAAGCTAATCATATTGTAAAAGCTGTTGCTCGGGGATTTAATCCTCATGTAGCTCTTAAATTAAATGAAGATGACATTTATTTGGAAATTCTTAAATTGCCTTTATATGTAGGAAAATCTAAAAAAGCTATGGCTAGATATAAAGGTAGAATTATTGGAAAAGATGGTAAAACTAGAGAAATTATTGTAGATATGGCTGAAGTAGATATGGCTATTTATGGTAAAACTGTTTCATTTATTGGTGAACTTGAAAATGTTATGGTTGCTAAAGAAGCTGTTGAAATGATTCTTAATGGATCCAGACATAAATCCGTATATTCTTTCTTAGAAAATAAGAAAAATGATCGTAAAATGAAAGAATTTAAAGCTGTTATTGGTATGGATGAAGATAAAATAGAACTTCGTGATGACCTTGATGATTAAATTATTATAAGTATATTATGATAGTGTAATCATATGGTTTATCATATGGTTTGTGTTGTATATTTCATTTCCTAATTTTCAGTTTATAGATAATTTAAATTGATTATTTATTTTA
>JAKSUF010000071.1 GCA_024409145.1 archaeon
AGGGTTTAGTTTTAATTAATCTTTTTCTTTGTATAATTTATTGTATTTAGATAATTGTGCTTTATTTGGTAAATTAAAGTTAATTAAAAATTCTTTAATCAATTAGGGATTATATAATCGTTTTTAAGAAAAAATTAATAAGGAAGTTTGTTTAAACTATTATTGGAGTCAAATTATGAATTTAAAAAGTATAGGAATGAGGTATTTTTTTGCAATTCCAGATGCAATTTCATTTTTGAATTTGGTGTTTGGGTTTTTAGCTATATTGATGGTTTTTAATCAGAATTTATCATTAGCATCAATGTTTGTGATTGTTGCAATGATTTTTGACTCTGTAGATGGATGGTTTGCTAGAAAAACTAATCGTAATGATGTATTTGGTTTTGGTAAGAATATTGATTCTTTAGCAGATATTGTTTCATTTGCTGTAGCTCCTGCAGCTATTCTTTATGCAGCTATTGGGGCTAGTGGTTGGTTTAATGGTCTTGTTACAGTTGTTTGTTTATTTGTCCTTTTTTGTGGATTACTTAGACTTGCTCGTTATAATGTAATATCTGATAAAATTGCTTTTAAAGGTTTTATTGGTTTCCCAATACCTGCAACTGCAGTTATTATTGTTACTTATTACTTAAGTGGGTGTTTTAATAGTGCTGTAGCTATTATATTATCAATTTTCGCAGGTTATTTAATGATTAGTACAATTAAATATCCTAAAATACAAGATATGTCTTTAATTGGGATTGGCGCAGTATTAATTGTTTTAATAATAATTCCTATTAACTTTGTTATTGCTGGAATTAATATTCCTGCATTGTTATTATTACTTTTAGTATTAATTTATATGTTAGTTCCATGTTTGGAATTCTTCTTAGAAGTAGATGGTTTATTATCTAAAGAAAATACTATGGGTTATGTTAATAGAGTTAAAGAAGTTACTGGCGATAAATTTAATGAGTCTAGAGATAAAGCAGAATCAAAATTAAAAGATACTAAAAATAAATTCTCAAATATGAAAGAAGCAGTTGATGAAGTTTCTTATGGTAGTTCTGAGGATAAAGATTTTGGAAAAGATGATGATTGGCTTTAAATAAAATATAATTCTATTATTATAGAAAATCTTTTATTAATTTAAGCTACTTGCTTATTGTTAATAAAAATTTGACTCCTTGTTATTATATTTTATTTTAGTTTTTTTTTATTTTTTTATTATCTTTTTTTATTTATTTTATATTTCATATTTCACTGATTTATTTAACTAATTTATTTATTTAGTTTTCTTTTATTTTTAAGTTATTTTTTCACTTGTTTTGTTTTATAATTGGATAATTAATCATTTATTCTTAAATTTTCGATAAATTGGATTTTATAATTTTTATCTAGTAATTAAATTATTATGGGTTTTAATTAATAATTTATCATAATCACTTTTCTGTCTACATTATTTATCTCATTCTTTAAGGTTTGATAATTATGGATGATTCTAATAATCGTTTTAAATTCTTAAAGAAAATATCCTCAAAATTAGATAATTTGTTTTTAGGTGACTTGATTCAATCTAAAGACAAAGATTCTAATGGATCAATGGATAATCATTTAGTTGAGGACTATTTATTTAATCAGATTAATTCTAATCTTCAAGATAATTCGTTTAAAGATAACTTTGGAGAAAATGATTATTCTAAATATGATAGTGAAATACATCATGGTAATTTTGGTAATGATAAATATTCAAAATATATTTATTTAGATGAGTTTGATGATAAGCAGTCTATAAATAATACTAATAAGGATGAGTTACTATTTAATAATTCAGATAATTATTCTAAATATCATAATTTGGATTCTAAATATGATGATTCTAAATTAGATTATGGTAATTTTAATGATTTTGAGGGTTTTAATAAAGTTGATGATTTAGGTAGTTTTAATAATACTGATAATTCTAGGAATATTAATTCAAAATCTTATTTAAGTAATTTAAAAAATAAGTTACTAAATTCAGATAAATCTTTTAAACGAAATTTTGGATTAGTTGCAATAATTTTAATAATTTTGGTTTTAGCTTCTTCTGTGTTTTATTTTGGTGTTTTTCAACCTTTTCAAAATGAATTGGATACTTCAAAAACAGCTAAATTAAATGAATTAAACACTTTGTATAAAGGTCCTTTATCTGTTGATTCTCATTATTATGAATTAAAACATCAAATTGAGGATGCTTCTAGATTAGAAGATGTAAATTCTATTGATATTTTAAGAACTGCTACTGGAGACTGGAGAGAATATCATGTATCTAAGATTAATGCTTTTGGTGATTCCTATGGGAGAATTATGATGAGTTACTCTGAGGAAGAAACTAAAAAAGTTTTAATGTCTTGTGATGATGCAAAATCATTTGTTAAGGATAATGATGGAAAAATTTTATCTAATGTTCAATTTGAAAAAGTGGATACTGTTATAGTACCTATTTCAATCAATCGATTACAAGCAACTGGGGGTTTAATTTCAGTTGGTAGTATTGTGGATATTTACTCATTATCTTCAAATGATAGTTATTATTTGGATAGTTCTAGTTCTGGGTCTAATCCTTCGGATTCTGAAGAACCTAGTTCTGTTTCTGAATCTGAAAATATGAATTCAAATGATGAACAAGTTAATGACTCAAATATTGAAAGTTCTGATTTAAGTTCGAATAATAATGATTATTCTGATGATGAGAATGAGGATATTCAAAAGTCCACAAATGAAAATTCTCTAAATAGTTCTGTTGAATCTATTAAAGATAATAATTCTAAATTATCTGCAATGGAAGAACCTGATGTTAGTGGAGCTACTGTTTTAGCTATCTTAAGATCTAAGGAGAGTGGTGTTGTAGATAGTGAATTTATTAAGTCAACTAATTTAGTTAAGGGTAATAGAACTTACCCTACTGAAAAATCTAGTTCCTTTTCTACTGATGTCGAAGAACTATTAAAATATTCATTATTCACTGGTCAAGATGATAATACATTATCTTCTTATTTGGATAATTATGGTATTAAATTATCTAATTATGAACGTTTATCTAATATTGGTGAGTTGGATACTGATTATCTAGTTCTTCTAGAAATTCCTCGTGCTGATGTTATGTTTATAATTAATAATATGGATAGTCTAATTCTAACAATTCCTACGGAATATGCTCCTAATTGGGTAGTTAATGAGTTAAGTTCAACTTATTATAATGAATTAAATTATAATCAATATAATTAGGTACTCAATATAAGTTAGTGTGATTGCTATAGTGAGTATATTGTATAATTAATGTAATTTAATTCACTTATTTTTTTATTTTTTTATTTTCTTAAGTTATTTTATAAATTATTAAACTATTTTATAAACTTTTATTAATTAATAATTACATATTAATATTAAATTTTAATTTATTGAGGATTATATATGGATTTGAAAAATATTCGATTCACGACTATAATTGTAGTTATTGCATTACTTGTAATTAGTCTATATGCTGTTACTGAAGTAACTTATTTCTCAGCTAAAAATAATGCGGAATCTCATAATTTTACTGAACCTCTTCTTTCAATTCCTTCAATAGGTGTTAATGAGGTAGTTAATAATGTTTCCATATCTCAAGGAGTATATCATGATAAAGGATCATATGCTCCTACTAAAGGGGATGTTGTTTTATTTGGTCATAGGACTCTTCAAGGGTCTGCATTCTTAAGATTAGATGATTTGCATAAAGGTGATTGTGTTACTCTTCAATGGCCGGGTATTGGTGAAATAAATTATACTATTAATGATAAGAATATTGTTCCAGCATCATATAGATTAAATTTAAATGAAAGTCATAATAAGAATATTAATTCTCAGCAAATTTATTTAATTACTTGCCACCCTATTGGATCTGCTTCTGAGAGATTAATTTGTGTCGGGAATTTAAATTCTACAAGTTTAATTAATGAATCTGATATGAATTATCCTAATTTAGAGTTTTACCCATGGTTAATTACTTTAGGATTTTTTATTTTTGGTTGTGTTGTTAGCTTTTTATTCAGAGATAAAGAAGATAATATTAATCAAGTGATTATTTTAAGTGTAGTAATTTTATTAACTATTGCTTTAGTTGTTTTTATATTATTCCCAGGGTCATCTCAATTTTGGGCTAATAATTTGGAGTGGTTAAATAGTTTAATTGGTGTAAATTAGATGTATTCTTAATATTTAAGTAATTCATCTTTTATAATTTTTAATTTATAATTTTTAATTTATCGTTATGAGTGAGATTATGGATGTTAATAAAAAATATTTCTCAAATTTAAGTTCTAGGGAAAGAGCTATATTTGAAGGAGGAATTACTATGGGGGCTTTATTCCACCAGTTTGTAGGAACTCCTTTTAATAAAAAAAATGTTTCTAGTTTAGAAAAAGCTATTGAAGAATCATTTCAGTTACAACCTGCAATAGAAAAAGTAGAGGTTTCTATTGACTTAGGTATGTTAGATCAATCTATGACTGAATTTCAATATACTTCTCTCACTGGAGATATGTTAGATGTTAAAATTTATTCTAGAGTTGATGATGCTTTGGCAGTTATTAGGATAAAATTTGTTGAAGAACTAAATTATCCTTTAATGTTTGTTGAGGATATTCAGTAAGTTTAATTTATAGTCTTTCAAATCTATTTTTTTATTTAATTTTATTTTTTTAATTTTAATTCAGTTTTATTAACTTATTTTTAGGATTGTCTACAAACATAGTTTTATGTATAAATATTCTTTGTTAATGTGTTAGATTTTTATTAATGTTTTAAGGATTAATATTTTCATTAATTATGTGGGAATTTGGTGTAAGTGATGTTTATGGGGTTTAATAAGTGTTTAATATTTTTATCTTTGTTGTTTCTTATTTCTTGTTCCTGTTGGGGTACAGTTGATGCAACAGAGTTAAATGATGTTGTAGTTAATGATGTGGGTAATAATTATATTGAATATGCTTCTGTAGATGTAGATGATATTGGATATGGTGGTGATTCTCCTAGGAATTTGTCTATTTTGCATAATTCTGAGAATAATCAATCAGATAATTTGCTTGAAAAAAGTTCTATTGGAAATCCCACTGGTTCTTTTAAAGAGTTAAAACAAAATATTGATGATTCTATAAAAAATAATTGGAATATTATTACTTTAAATAAAAACTATAAGTATGAAATTGGCGATAATTTAGAAGATGGGATTTTTATTAATCATACTAATCTGGTCATTAATGGAAATGGTCATACTATTGATTGTGATGGTTTGGCTCGTGCATTTAAAATTACAGGTAATAATATAACTCTGCTTGGAATAAATTTCATTAATTCTTTTGCAACTGAAAGTGGTGGTGCTATTAAGTGGTATAATTGTGGTAATTGTTGTGTTGTTGGTTGTAATTTTGTTAATTCCTCTTCAAATTTGAGTGGTGGTGCTATTGACTGGTATAATTGTGGTAATTGTTGTGTTGTTGGTTGTAATTTTGTTAATTCTTCTGCAAAACAGAGTGGTGGTGCTATTGACTGGTATGATGGAGTTAATAGTTGTTTAATTAATTGTAGATTTATTAATTCTATTTCAGATTATGAAAGTGGTGCTGTTTATTTGCTTGGTGATAATAGTTCTGTGGTTAATTGTAGTTTTATTTATTCTGCTGCAAGTTATGGTGGTGCTGTTTATTTGCTTGGTGATAATAGTTCTGTGGTTAATTGTAGTTTTATTTATTCTGTTGCGAATTATGGTGGTGCTGTTTATGTTCTTGGGGATTATGTATCTGTGGTTAATAGTAGTTTTTTAAATTCTGTTGCAAAAAAAGGTGGAGGGACTATTTTTTGGTATTCCTCTAAAAATCATCCAGGTTATAATAATTCTGTGATTAATAGTACTTTTGTTAATTCTATTTCCAATTATGGTGGTGCTATTGAGTGGTATTATGGAGATGATTGTGTTGTAAGTTATTGTAGTTTTGTTAATTCTTCTGCAAATTATGGTGGTGCTATTTATGGATATTATAGTGAAAGTGGTGTTGTAAGTTATTGTAGTTTTGTTAATTCTTCTGCAAATTTTACTAATGTTATCGATGGTGAGGGTTGTATTCTAAAACAGATAAACTGTAGAAATACTAGTTTATTATTAAGGACGGAAATCTCTGTAAATAATATTTCTGTTGATGAATGTAATAATATTGTTATTAATGCAAATATTGTTGATGAGGAAAATAAATCTATTAATGAAGGTTGTATTTATCTTATAAATGATAATAAACTTATATTTTCAAATATTACTAATGGTAAAGTTAATTTTAATTTAAATTTAACTCCATATGATATTAAGAATAATAGTTTTAATATAATTTATGAGGGTATCCGGAATTATTATGCTCCTTCAAATGTATCTTGTTTGATTAATATAACTCCTAAGGCTACTTTTATTAATCCAACTACAAGTACTATTTATAATGGTAAATATTTTAAAGTAATTTTAAAAGACAGTGGGGCTAATGCTTTAATTAATAAAACTGTTAAAATTAAGTTACTTTCTAAGATTTATACTGTTACTACAGATAATAATGGTGTTGCTAAAATTAGAGTAAGTGTTTCTAATAAATATATTGGCAAATCTTTAAAAGTTTTTTATAAATTTGAAGGAGATTGTTCTTATTGTGCTTCTAATGGTTCTGTTTCTATTAGAGTTAGTAAAATGAATACTAAAATTTCTAGAGTTACTTATGGTAATCTTAAGAATCATGCTTATTTCCGTGTGAAGTTAACTACTAAAAATGGTAATGTTTTATCAAATAAAATTATTACTATGAAATCAGTTAACAGTGGAAAAGTTTATAAAATTAAAACTAATTCTAAAGGTATTGGAAAAATAGATCTTTGGGTTAAATGTAAACCTCTTTCTAGATATTATAAATATATTTTTAAATATTCTGGAAGTAAATATTACAAATCTTATTCCATAAAATTTAAGGTTAAAATTGTTTAAGGTTAGAGTTTATTTTTTTATCTTTTTTATTTTTTATAAATTATTTTTTCTAAAATCTGATTAATTTTTTTAAT
>JAKSUF010000072.1 GCA_024409145.1 archaeon
GAGGTGTTAAAATGAGTGATTCTGAAAATTATGATAAAGCTGCAAAAAAAGTGGATACAAAAATAAAATTTTATAATCGCTTTGTAAGTTATGTTATTGTTAATTTAATTTTATTTGTGATTAATTTCTTATTCTCAAAAGAATACTGGTGGTTTTTATGGGTAGTATTAATTTGGGGTATATTTATTTTAATTGACTTCATAAAAATTTTTGTTCTATATGAGAAATTTGGTGATAATTATAGGGAAAATAAGATTCAAGAGGAACTCGATAAGATTAATAAATAATTTTTAGACATGTTGTGGCATTTATGAATGTTGATTTATTTGTTTCAAAGAATGTTAAGGAATCTCGTGCTGAAATTCATACTTCAAAATTAACAAATAATATTAAAAAAGCTGTTGATTTGTTAGAAAATGATTCTTTTGATGAAAATTCTGTTTTAGCAGTTAAAAATGGTAAAGATATTATTATTCTAGATTTTGAAGATGTATATATGTTTAGAGTTGAAGATAAACAAGTTAAAGTTTTTACAGAAAATAAAGAGTATGTTATTAAAAAACCTCTTTATCAGATTGAAGAAGGATTGGATTATTATTTTGTCCGTATTTCAAAATCAACTATCGTTAATTTAAGGAAAGTGGATCGTGTTGCTCCATCTTTAAAAGGTATGATGTTTATATCTTTAGAAAACGGGTTAAAAGATAATATTTCAAGAAAATATCTACCTTCTTTTAAAAAAGCTTTGGATATTTAATATGGTGTTTAAATGAAATTAAGAGAATTAGTTGGAAAGTTAGCATTAGGTGCTTTTGTTGGTTGTTTTGTGGTGTCTATTGTTGAAGTATGTATTTCTTTATCATATGGTCCTGAAAAACTCATATTTACAGGTGCAGATATTATAAATGCAGTATTTGGTTCAATTGTTATAGGTTTTGGTTTTTCATTAACTTCATTTATTTATGATAGAGAGGATATTGCATTACCTTTACAAGTACTGTTCCAAATGGGTATTGGAATGTCTATTCTTTTTATAGTTGCTATTTATCTAAAATGGATGCCTGTTGATTTAGGATTAGGCCCTATTTTAACATGGATTGCTATAGCTTGTGTTTTTGCAACTATTTTTTGGATAGGTTTCTATTTATATCATTATTGGACTGTAAAAGAATTAAATAAAAAGATTAAATCTTTTAAATAATTTTTTATTTTATTTTTCTTTTTTTATTTTTTTTTTTATTTTGGGTTTTTTTTTTCTTTTTTTTTTATTTTTTCTTTTTTTATAAGTTTTTATCTATTAGTTTTAATTTGGTTCTATTTATTATTTTTAACATTTTTTTAATATTCTTTAATTTTAAATAAAAATATATAAAACTTAATTCAGAGTTAATAATAATGAAAACTATAACTAATGGATTAATTTTTAAAGGATTGGACTTAACTCTTTCTAAAGAGAATATTTGTATTGATGATGGAAAAATTATAGAAATTTCTAAAGATGTTTTAGAAGGAGAAATAATTGATGTTGAGGGTTCTATTATTTGTCCTAGTTTTATTAATGCTCATACTCATATTGGAGATTCAATAATTCCTGATGATGGAGATGGTTTGTCATTAGGTCAAATTGTAAAACCTCCTAATGGTATTAAACATGTTGCTTTAGAATCTACTCCTGATGAAGAAATAATTAAATCTATGAAAAAATCTATGTGGGATATGTATTATTCTGGAACAAGTCATTTTATTGATTATCGTGAAGGTGGTGTTAAAGGAGTTAAATTACTCAAAGAAGCATCTAAAGATATTCCAATTAATCCTATAATTTTAGGAAGGGATGGGAGTTTTTATGGAGAAAATCCTGATTTACATCAGGTTAAAGTAGCTGTTCGTAAATTACTTAAATATGCCGATGGTATAGCTCCAAGTGGTTTTGGGGAAATCGAAGCTGAAGTTGCTGAATTAATTTGTAGGGAATGTGATAAAGTGGGTAAGATTTCTTCAATTCATGTTGCTGAAAATGAAGGTGTTCAATTAGAGTCATTAGCTAAAACTAATAAAACAGAACCTGAAAGAGCATTTGAAGCAGGTTTTAATCAAATTGTACATATGACTAATCCTAAAAATCAAGATATTGATAAATTAGCTATTTCAAATACTTCTTTAACAATTTGTCCACGTTCTAATGGTGCATTATCTGTAGGTATTGTTCCATTGTTTGATATTCTTTCAAAAGGAGTTAAACCTTTAATTGGTTCTGATAATATTATGCTTAATAGTCCTAATATGATTAGAGAATTAGAATTTACTTTAAAAATAATGAAAGCTTATTCTAAATCTTATATTTCTCCAAAAGATATTATTAAATTAGCCACTACTAATGGAGTTCCTAATTCTGCTCTTGATAATAATTCGAATAACTGTGATGGTTTTTTATCAAAACTTAATAAATCATGTATTGCTGAAGGCCAAAATGCAGAATTCTTTGTAATAACTAATAAATCTAAAAATCCATATTTAAGTTTAATTAATAGAACTGAAATTAATGATTTTACTCACTTTTTTTATTAGTTTTTTTACTGTTTGTTAAAGATTTTTAGTAAATTAGATATGTTATCTTTTATTAATTAAAAATAATTATTATTTAAGGTGGAAATATGGTTGAAAAGTTATATAATAAAATATTAATTCCCACTGATGGTTCAAAATATTCTGAAAAAGCTTTATTACATGCATTGTCAATTGCTCAGGTAAGTAATGCTGAGATTATTGCTTTAAGTGTTGTGGAGAATGATTTTACATCAAGTATTTCATCTATTGATGTTATAAATGAGGTAAATAATTTACTTCGTGAAGAAAGTAATAAAAACCTCCAAAAGTTATTAAATTTTAGAGATGCGCATGGTTATGATGTTGATATAAATATTAAAATTGCTGAAGGTTCTCCAGTTAAATCTATTATGAAAACAGTTGAGGATGAAAATATTGATTTAGTTGTTATGGGATCATCTGGTAAAACTGGATTTAATAAGATGATTTTAGGTAGTGTAGCAGATAAAGTTGCAGATAATGTTCCTTGTTCTGTTTTAATAATCAGATAAGTTTAATTAATTATTTTTTTATTATTTTTATTTTTTTTATTTTTTTTATTTGATAACTAACATAAGTTTATACAATTTATATTATTAAATAATTAAAAATATTTATTATTAATGTTTGATAATTATTGAAATTATATTTTCGGTGTTATTTATGAAAGTAAAAGATGTAATGTCAACTGATGTTGTTCATGTTTCTGTTCCTGGAAATCGTGATGAAGCATTATATTTGATGAAAAAAGAAAATGTTTCAGTAGTTCCTGTTGTTAAAAATAACACTAACGAATTAGTTGGAATTTTAACTCGTTCTGACGTGATTAATAATCCTGATGAAGATCAAATTGTTATGTTAATGACAAGAGATGTAATCACAACTACTGATGATGCATGTTTATCTGAAGTGTCTCAAAAAATGGTTGAGAATAATATTAGAAGAATGCCTGTTGTAGATGAAGATGGAAATTTAAAGGGTATTGTAACTTCTTTTGATATTGTTTCTTTAGCTATTGCTGAAATGGATCTTGATGATTATGTTGGAGATTATATGATTACTAATATTCCAACTACTTGGGATCAAGCTCCTTTAAATGTTGCTTTCCAAGTTATGAGTTTCTTTGGTTTAAAATCAGTTATTGGGTTAAATTCAAATAATAAAATGACTGGTATTTTAACTGAAACTGATTTTATTTCTGAAAGTGAAGTTATTTCTAAAGTATCAGAACATAGTTCTACTGTAGGTACTGAAGGAGATAAATGGTCTTGGGATAGTACTTCTATATTATATATTCATAAAAATCATCTTAAATTTAGTGATAAAGTATTTAAAGATGTTGCTTCTGAAAAATTAGTTACTGCAAATAGAAGAACTAAGGTTTCAGCTTGTGCTAAAAAAATGAAATCTCTTAATGTTGAACAATTACCTATTTTAGGTATTGAAGGGGAGCTCGTTGGTTTAATAAGAGCAAGTGACTTACTTAAATCATTAATTAAAAAATGATTTTTTATTTTTTTAATTCATATTATTTTAATTGTCCTTTTATTTTTTTAGGATAATATTATTTTTTTTTTATTTTAAGAGTTATTGGATTTTTACTCTTTTTATTTTATTATTTTAAATTAACTATGTTTATTATATCTGTGTGATATTGTGAGTTCAAAACCTATTTTAGTTATTAAAGATACTTCTTCAACAATTGGAATTAGAGTGAGAGTAGGGGAAATTTTTTCAGAACATGAGATTCAATTAAGCATTATGTTAGCTTATTATTGGGATAATAATCTTAATGTTATAGAAAATCTTATTGATTTGTTTGAAACTGTAGTAAAAAGAACAATTAATGAGGTTATTCCTCATAAAAATCTTTATTTAAAATATAATTTATTCATGGATGAGGATATTGAAAATGCTACTATGTTTGAAATTCAATTAATTGAAGTTAAAGCTGATGATATTGAATTAAGATTAGATGGTAAAATTCTTTCACTTAAGAATCTTGAATCTCAAGGAAGTTATGAAAATAACTCTGTTAATGAGGAATATTTCAAAATTGAAAAGTTAATAGAAAAAATAATACCTACTCAAGAAAAGATGTCTTTCAAAGACTTTGTTAAAATGCAAAAAGAAAATAAGTAATTGTTTAGATTAATATTGGTAGGTTTAAATTATGATTAATGATATTAAAAATTATGGATGTTTCTAAACTTAACTAATATTAATTTATCCCATCATAATTTTATATCTGCCATGTTTTAACATGCTTTTAATCAAATATTATTTTAAAATTATGAGTTTTTTATGTTGAATACAGATATTTGTATAAATTTATCTATATAGATATCCATATTAATTATCTTAAATTTAATATTTTGTGTTGTGTTAAGTTTTATGTTTTTTAGGTTTTTAGATTTTATTATTTTAATGATTTAATATATTTTAAAACATCAACTGCATCTAAATATTTTATATCTTTAGTTTTTACAATAAAATCAATTAGTTTACTTTTTTTATCAGAATCCATATCTACTTTTGAAAAGATATTTGCATATGTTCTTTTGGGATAATAAATGTCTTTAGCTATTCTGATAATTTTTTCTTTTTCTTCAGAATTAATTATTTCTTCTTTCACTGCTAAGTTTAATTTATAATCAATATTTACTAAAGCTTCGGATAATGCTTCTCCTCTATCTGGATCAAATGTAACTGCAACATCATCATCAGAGCTAATGTTTCCATTAGCATATTGGTTATAAACATATCCAATACCTTTCATTCCAAGAACATCTAATTCTGATGCTCTTAAAGCCCCCATACTACTTCCACCAATCATCATTATTCCATTATCCATTGCTTTCATTATTTCTTTATGTGAAACTGCAGGACTTTGGTGGAACACACCATCGATTATTCCAATAATGTCTGGTTTTTCAGATATTGCTTTTAAAATGTCATTTCTTTTTACTGGAGGTCTATAATCTGCTTCAAGTATTTCGGATGCTTCATCTATACTAATTGATAAACCTGTAAATATTATTATTTTTTTAGACATTTTCATTTTAATCAACTATGCTCATATTTTAAAATTATAAGTGGTTTTGTTCTTTTTTATTAAATCTGTTGGATTTTAGAATCCTCTACATTTACTTTCATATTCTAAAGATCGATTTCCTAATCTTTCATTATCTAATGAGTATAATTCTGCTCCGGGGATGATTGTTCTTGCTACATTAATTCCAAGTTCTTTACGTGTTAAATCAGTAAATAAAACTTTATTAAGTCCTACTTTTTGAATTTCTTCAATACTGGTTTCAATATCTTTTTTAACAGTATTTGAACTTTTATCTTCAATATCTGCAAGTTTGATTTTATCACTTTCTTCTTGGAAATAATGTTTATTTGATTTTTTCATTTGAACATATCCAGTTTTACGCATAAAATCTGCTCGTATGGTGTCTTCTCTAGTTCCATGTATTTGTGTTGCTCTACTTTGAGCAACTTCTGTTAATGCTCTTATTGTAGCTATTTCTGGATTTAAATGGGTTCCAACTCCTAAAGTTAAAAGTGCAGCATCTTTTAATAATGTGTCGTCTGCACTTGCAGCTATTGTAGGAATATCTAAATCTGCTGTTAAATTAATTAATTTTATTTTTATAGATTCTTTTTCAAATTTGTCTAATAAATCATTAATAATTTCATTATCAATGTTCTTAGTATCTATTTCTTTTCTATTTCTTTTTGTTATTTCAAATATGCTCCAAGCATCTCTTTCAACTACTTCAAATATTCCATGAAGTACTGCTTCTTCTTCTATATTTCCTGAAGCTAATCCATTAGTATTTCCTTTAAAAAGAGGTACTGGTGAAGGAATTGATTCTTTAGTTGGAATATATGGGTGAAAAACTGCATTTGAAGGAACGTAAACTTCTTCTTCACTAATTATGTCAGTTGCAGTTATCCATTCTAATTTTGTAGTTTCTAAAGGGTATATGAAGTTTTTAGGAAGTAATAATTCTTTTGGATTAATTGCATTTTCAATTTCATTAAAACTAGCTATTTTGGTCCTTTCTTTATCAATCTCTTGTTTTTCCCCAGAATATCTTTCAAAACCTTCCATCATAGCAGATGCTTTTGCTTGTTCTACTGTTGCACCTTTTCCTGCATAAATACTCACACTACCTTCTTGTGCTGTAGGACGAATTGCAGAAAAAACTGGGATACCAACTCTATCTAAATGAGTAATCTCAGTTAATCTAGTTATTCCTGCTATTTTCATTTTCTTTTCATTAGTTTCTATTGTTTCTTTAGGGGATCTTATTCTGTGGCTTCCTGAAAAGAATTTAATTGGAACATCTTCAAACATATTATTAATCCTTATATCTCTTTTATAAACTTTTTATAAACTTTTTATAAACTTTTTATAAACTTTTTATAAACT
>JAKSUF010000073.1 GCA_024409145.1 archaeon
AACTAAAAAAAATAAAACCACAAAAAAACAAGAAAAAAATACAAAATAAAAACTAAAAAAAATAAATCCACAAAAAACAAGAAAAAAATACAAAATAAAAACTAAAAAAAAACAAGAAAAAAAAGAAAAAGAAAAGTAGTTAGAAACTACTTATTCTTTTGCGATTTTAGCTAATGCAGGAGCTGCATCGTTTAATTGTGCATCTAAAGTTAATTCTTCAGCACTTAATCCCATAGCTAATCCGTATAATTGAGCTAAGTGGAATACTGGGAATGCGAAGTCAGTTCCGTATTTTTCATTAACTTCAGTTTGACCTACATCAAATTGTAAGTGACAGAAAGGACATACGTTTACAATAGCGTCAACACCAGCAGCTTTCATAGCATCGAGTTTTTCTTTGGTGTAACTTAAAGTTACATCAATATCTCTAGCTCTTAAACCTCCACCAGCACCACAACACATCATTTTGTTTTCGTATGGTACAGATTTAGCACCAGTAATTTCAACTAATTCATCTAAGATAGTTGGGTTTTCTGCAGATTCTTCAATACCTACTTCAGCGGTAGGTTTGAGGAAGTGACATCCGTAGTGAACTGCAACGTTTAAGTTTACATCAGTGTTGAAAGATTCTGCGAGTTTGTCAAGACCTACTTCGTTGTATAAAACTTCAGCAAAGTGTCTTACGTTAACATCACCAGCATATTGTTTGTCGGTGGTGTCAGCTAAGATTGCGTTAATTTCATCTTTTTTAGCAGAGTTTTCTTTTAACATGTCATTACATTCACGTAAGGAACCGAAACAACCGTTACATTCGGTCATAATGTCAGTACCCATACCTTCTGCAATAGCGATGTTACGTGCAGCAATAGTAGCCCAGGTAGTTTCATCAAAAGAACCAAATACACCAGGAGCAGGACAACAAGAAGCTCCTTCCATGTCTTTTAATTCAATGTCTAATTTATCGAATAACATTCTAGTAGCTTTTTCGATACCAGGATAACGGTTGTTCATAATACAACCTAAGAAATATGCGATCTCCATAATAAAATCTCCTCAATATATTTATTCTAATTCTCCAGTTTCCATGTTGAAACCGATTAATTTGTCAAATCCACATGCAACACAAATGTTTTGTACTTCTTTTAAAGATTCTTCACAAGCATGAGTAGTAGGTGGAACTTCAGAAAGACCAATAGCTTTTCTTAAAGCTTTAGTTTTATCGTTGATAGGTACACCGTGACCAGATTTAATTACGAAAGAACCAGTTGCTTTGTGTGCGTCAGCCATGTATCCAGCTTGAGCAGCTACGTTACGTGCCATTTTGATGATTCCTACAATTTCTACACTTCTAGGACATCTTTCTTGACAGGTGTAACAGGTAGTACACATCCATAAAGCAGGGTCAGAAATAACTTCTTCTTTTAATCCTAATAAACATTTTCTTACAATTTGTCTTACTCTGTAAGGAGTTCTTCTTCCAGAAGGACATCCTCCACCACAGGTACCACATTGGAAACAGTGGTCTACAGTTTCAAGTCCAGCATCGATGAATTTTTGAGTAAATTCTTTGTCGATGTCATCCATTGAATATACATCATTTTCATTTAATAAAGTCATATTATCGCTCTCTTCATTTTCTTCTGATTCCTCTTCAGCATCAGCTTCAGATTCATCATCTAAATTTTCTTCGTTTTCTAAAGAAACTTCTTCATCAGAAACCTCTTCAATAGCAACTTCTTCAACAGCTTCTTCAGTTTCTTCTTCAGAAACCTCTTCTGCAGAAACTTCTTCTTCAGTTTCTTCAGTTTCAGCACAAGCTTCAACTTCTTCCTCTTCTTCAGAAATATCAATTACTTCTTCTTCAACAGGTTCAGCTTCAACTTCTTCCTCTACAACAGGTTCAGCTTCAACTTCTTCCTCTTCTTCAGAAATATCAATTACTTCTTCTTCAACAGGTTCAGCTTCAACTTCTTCCTCTACAACAGGTTCAGCTTCAGCAGTTACTGGAGTAATTTCTTCCTCAGAAATAGGAACTTCTACTTTTGAAGGTTCTTCTTTAGAATTAGTTTCAGAATCAGATTGTTTAATTTCCTCTTCTGAAGATGTCTGTTCAGCACCAATTGATTCCTCAGGTTTCTCTTGGTTTGCTTCATTAGATAAACTTTCATCTATATCTTTTTTAGTCCCTTTAATTAAGGACTTAAGACGATCTAACACAGACATTGAAAAACACACCTAGGACAAGTATTCTTACTCGTCCACATAATATAATTATTATAAGATAGTATATAAAGGTATCTAAAATTTTGAATTGTGTAACCTAAAAGGTGACATTAAAAAATAATAAATAAAAATAATAAAAAATAAAAAAGAATTATAAAAAATAATAATCAATAGAAAAATAAATAAAAATATGAATAAAAAAAACTATTCATTTAAATTAAAATCAATGAGTTTATCGTTTTCTTTAACTATTTTAGCTATTGCATCTTCTGCATTTTTTAATTTATCATCACAAGCTTTAATAAGATGCATAGCTTTATTAAACTCATCAATTGCATCATCTAATGGAACATCACCATTTTCTAATTTTAATACAATTTTGTCTAATTCTTCTAAACTAGCTTCAAAACTAAGATTTTCGTTAGTCTCCATACTCACACCACTTAAATAAATAATAAAATAAGAATACCTGCTCTTATCAAATATTATAATACTTCAGTATTAACTGAACCATCAGTAAATTTTACTTCTAATTTATCTCCTTTTTTAAGATTTTTTGAACTTGAAACTACTTTACCTTCAACTTTAGTTAAAGTATAACCTCTTTTTAAAGTTAATAATGGATTTAAAACTTCTAATTTATTAAAATTTTTAAAATACAAATTACGTTTTTTATCAATAAATTGATTAGGATTTACAAAAACATGATTATTTTTCAATTGTTTTAAATCATCTTCTTTTTTATTTATTAATAATTCCGAACTATGACTTAAACGAAGTTTTAACTTATTATATTCATTAGAAAAATTATCTAACAACAAATCAGGATTTCTAACAACAAATGAATTTTTAACATCAGAAATTCTTCTCATCTTAGAATCCAATAACAAATTAGGATTCTTAATAATAAATGAACTTTTAATATCTTTAAGTTTATATTTATTTGATGAAATTATAGATTTTGAATTATACTCTACTTTAGCAATCAAAGTATCTAAGTCTAATTGTTTATCCCTATAAATAGTTTCAGGATTTCTAATAATTCTTTTAGAACAAATATTTTCTAATTTATTTCTTCTTTCATTAAATTTTATTTTTATAGATTTATTAATACGACGATTATATTCATCAAATTTATTTTTAATTTCACTAAAATTAGGAACTGCTAATTCAGCAGCTGCTGTAGGAGTAGGTGCTCTTAAATCAGCGACAAAATCAGAAATTGTATAATCAACTTCATGTCCAACAGCACTAATTACTGGAATATTACATTCAAAAATAGCTCTCCCAACAATTTCTTCATTAAAAGACCACAAATCTTCAATACTTCCCCCACCACGACCAACAATTAAAACATCTAAATCAAAATTTTCACTTCTTTTAATCTGTCGAACAATATCATTAGAAGCATTTTCTCCTTGCACTAATGAAGGAAATAGAATAACTTCACAAAATGGCCATCTTCTAGAAATTGTTGTTATAATATCTTTAATTGCTGCACCAGTTTCAGCAGTAACAACACCAATTCTTTTAGGAAATTTAGGAATTTGCTTCTTATATGATTTATCAAATAATCCTTCTTTATCTAATTTTTTCTTTAATTTTTCAAATTCTAAATAAAGATCTCCCAAACCGTCTTTTTTAATCATACTTGCATATAAACTATATTCCCCTCTTTTTTTATAAACTTCAATTTTACCTTTAACTAATACTTTCATACCATCTTTAGGTTGAAAATCCAGACGACTTGCATAATTTCTATACATAACTCCTTTAAGATTACTGTTTTCATCTTTTAAAGTAAAATAACAATGACCAGAAGGATAAACTTTAAAGTTAGATATTTCACCTTTTACATATGCATTAGCCAAATCTCTATCTTTAACAAATTTACGTGCAATATATTCATTAACTTTTGAAACGGTTATATACCTATCATTATTCAATAAATCACCTCCCCTAAATTAATTATTAAAATAAATATATAAATGATTTTATAGAATCTTTAGCATACACCACCAAAGAACAAAAAAAACTAAAAACCAAATACAACAACTAAAAAACTAAAAAAAATCTTAAATAATAAAGATATTAATATAATAATATAAAAATAATATAATATAACAAATAGGAATCAAAGATAATATGAAGTTTGAAATTAAAGGTCATGATGGTCCTGGAAGATATGGAAAACTTGGAGATGATGAAACTCCAGTAATCATAAATAAAGACAAATATCAAATCATAGATGATGAGGCAGTTAGTTACGATATCGAAAGAGAATTAGCTATTTGGAGTGTAAATCAGACAATTAAAAAGGCAGAAGAAGTAGATGAAAAATCTGATAAAATCGCAACTATTCAAGGAAGTAAATACATCGATTTACGTATAAAATGTGTAAATGAACTTGAAAAATTAGGTTATGATAAATTCATTATTGCTAATGCTGATGATTTAATTCTTCACCCAAGAGATTTAATCGAACTTACTGTAAATCTTAGACAAAATATGAAACCTGGAAGTATTTTAATATTCCCATTTGCGGAAGCACAGTTAATTCCACTTCTTGCATACTTAGGTATTGATGGATACTTTGATGATATTGGAGAATATTATGCATATTTAAATGTTTTAATGACACCTACAAAAAATTATGATTTAGAGATTTACAAAATATATGAAATGACTACCAAAGAATTAATCAAATATAATAAGAACACTATAGATCTTGTTTTAAGAGAAGTAAGAGAACATATGAAAAATGGAGGTTTAAGAAACCTTGTAGAAGAACGTTCAGCTACAAGTCCTCAATATACTTCTGCTCTTAGAATATTAGATAAAGATTATACTAATTATGTTCTTGAATATAGTCAATTATATTAATTATATACAAAAATTGATTATATTAATTATTCTAACCTAACTATAATAATTAAAAAACATGAAAAAAGTATAGTCAATACATATAATTCTAAAGAAGTTAAAATTTCAAATTCATAAAAATAATCTAATTATAGAGATTTTTTATAAATATAATTAATTTAAATTCTTAAATTAGATATTAATTATTAAATTAAATACTAATTATTAAATTAATAAATTAATAAAAATCTTGAAATTAAATATAAAATCTTAAAAAGAGAGATTAATAAACAGAAACAACTATTAAAAAAATTAATCTTAAAACCTTAATCATAAAAATAGAGATTGATATATATTAAAACTTAAATAGAGGGATAGTTAATATAAAAATCTTTAAAAAAAGATTTAAATATTAACTATAAAGAGTTGAGATAACTCATGGATGATAACCTAATGTGGAAATTATAATGGTCTGTCATAGATAATCATAGGATTTCTGCTCAAAATATGCCCTAGGGTGTTTACAAACAGGACATAAAATTGGAGCATTATAACTCTTGAATGAATGACCACAATTAATACAATTCCATTCAACCTTTTCATCTTTTCGGAATATAGAATCTGTTTCCAAATTATTAAAAAGTGTTCTAAATCTCTCACAATGCATCCTTTCTATTTCAGCCACATATTTAAACAAATATGAGATTTCATAAAGACCTTCATCTTCAGCTTCTTTAGAAAAAGATTTATACAATTTACACCATTCAGTTCGTTCACAATCTATTGAATCAGTGAGATTATCCCAGGTATTAGGGATTTCACCACCAGACAATATTTTAAACCAAATTTTTGCATGCTGTTTTTCATTATGAGATGTTTCTAAAAAGATTCTCGACAGTTGGACATACCCTTCATCTTTAGCTTTAGCTGCATAAAACAAATATTTTATACAAGCTTGAGCCTCACCAGCAAAAGCTGTTTTCAAATTTTCTAAAGTTTTTGTACTTTTCAAATTTGTCATAAAAATTCCCCTTTACATATTTTAATACAAATTGAAAAATTTTAATTAACCTTTTTAATAAGATCCAACTAAATATTCAAAAATTTTTATTAATCTAATTGAGTAGATAACTAAAATCTTAGAAGAGTATTAATCTTAGTGGATGCTAAAATTTTAGAAAACTAACTTTAATAAGTAGATAACTAAAATCTTAGAAGAACTATTTAAGATTTAATATCTGCAAATGAAATTAATTAAATCTTATTAGAAATGATTAAATGAATTGAAAATTGTTTTAATCAGATCTTAGAAAAAAGATTAATTAAATAAGTTAAGAACTGTTTCTTGGATTGGTACAAATGTGTTCTTAACTAAACATAGTATGAAAATATTAGTATTTAAATGTTTCTATTTTTGTTTAAAAAATTTTAAAAAAAATCTACATAAAAATATAATTTTAAAAAAAAATTAAACAAACTCACAATAATTTCAAACAAACATATATAAATAACACAACATAGGAATTTAGTTATAACACAATAAAACAAAAAACTATATAAACCACAGAAACTAGAGAAATGTTTCAATATAATCGAACAAAAAATAATAATCAAATCCTAAGCAAAATTTAAAATAAAAAACAAAAAACCAATTAAAAAATGAACAAAAATACAACAAATTAATAAAACCAATAAAAATTAAATAAAATTTAAAAAATGTTCAAATCAAAAAAAGAAATATGTAAAAATAATATACCCAACACTAAAAGAATAAATAAAATATCTATAAAAAGTGAGTTTATAGAATTAAATTTGATTCCCATTTTATTTTTAAATAATAATTATTTTTCAATTTTTATAAATTAAGCACATTAATTTAATCGAAAATTAACAGTCTTTTTTATTATCCAAATACAAACCAACA
>JAKSUF010000074.1 GCA_024409145.1 archaeon
TTTGGATTAATGAGGTTACCTTTAACTGATGAAAATGATAGTTCTAGTATTGATGAGAATCAATTAAAAGATATGATTGATAAGTTCATGGATAATGGATTTAATTATTTTGATACTGGTTATTCTTATCATAAAGGTTTAAGTGAAGTCTATTTTAAGAAATTAATTGTAGACAGATATAATCGTGAAGATTATATTTTAGTTGATAAAATGCCTTCTTGGTTAATTAAATCTAAAGATGATCTTCCAAAATATTTTAATGAACAAATTGATAGATGCGGTGTGGATTATTTTGATTATTATCTTATGCACTGTGTAGGTCAAGATACGCATGATGTTTTAATGGAAGCAGGTTCTTATGATTTTCTTATTAATCTTAAAAAAGAAGGTAAAATAAAACATATAGGTATTTCATTACATGATAATGCTGAATATTTAGATAACCTACTCCAGAATATTCCTGAAATTGAAATGGTTTTATTACAGATAAATTATGTTGATTGGGAAGATTCTAATATTGAATCTCGTAAATGTTATGAAGTTGCTAAAAAACATGGTAAAGAAATAATGGTTATGGAGCCTGTTAAAGGTGGGGCTCTTGTAAATGTACCTAAGAATATTGAAGATCTGTTTAAAGAGTATAATTCTGCTAATAGTATTGCTTCTTGGGCTTTGAGATTTTGTGGTTCTCTTGATGCTGTTTCTGTAGTGGTGTCTGGTATGAGTAATATGGAACAGTTAGAAGATAATATTAAAACCATGTCTAATTTTGAATGCCTTAATGATGAAGAATATGAGATTATTAATGAAGCTATTGATATTATTGATGAATCTATAGCTATTCATTGTACGTCTTGTAATTATTGTTTAGATGCTTGTCCAAAAAATATACCAATATCTAAATTTTTGTCTTTGTTTAATAATCAATATAAATTTGGTTTTCAACCACTTTATTTAGAGTATTATAATAATTTATCTAGTATTTATGGAGCTAAAGCTTCTAGTTGTATTAACTGTGATATGTGTAAAAAACATTGTCCTCAGAAAATTGACATCCCTTTAGAATTAGAGAAGTGTGTTGATAAATTTGAGAATAGAAGTTAGGTATTTTTTAATCTTTTATGTTATATTTTTATTTTTTTAGTTTTTTTCTTTATATTGGGGTTTTTAATTTTTTATTTTATTTTTTATTAATCTTCTTGTTTATTTTCTATTTGTTAATTCAACAAACATTTAAATATTATTAATTATAAATTACTTGTCTAGACAATTAATTACTTGTCTAGACAAGTATTATTGTAATAATTTTAGAGGATTAAACATGAATGTAAATTTAAATAAAGGTTATATCACCTTAATTATTTTCATATTAGCTGCAACTCTTCTTAGTTCAGCTCAAAGTGTAGTTACTACTGGATTAGCAAATATTATGGCAGATTTTTCAGCTTCATCTACTACAGTTCAATGGATTTACTCTTCATTTTTACTTGTTCTAGGTGTGATGATTCCCACTTCTGCATATATTACTCGTAGATTTAAGATTAAAACTATTCTCTTAGCTTCTTTAGCTTTATTTTTTGTAGCATCTCTTATTGCATACTTTGCTCCAAATATTGAGGTTTTAATTTTTGCAAGAGTTTTACAAGCTATTGGGTCTGGTGTTTTATTACCTATTACTCAAATTGTTATTTTTAAAGTTATTCCTGAAGAAAAATGGCAAATATTTATGGGTTTATTTGGATTCATTATAGGAATCGCACCGGCTTTAGCTCCTACTTTAGGAGGTATGGTTATTGATGCAAGTAGTTGGAGAGGAATATTTTTAATTTTTGCAGCTTTAACTTTTATTATTTTAGTTATTGGTGCGGTTTTAGTTAAATTTGAACTTGAAACTAGTGATTATCCATTAGATATTATTTCATTAATATTATGTGTTATTGCATGTGTAGGTATTATGCTTGGATTCTCAAATATTGCAGAATATGGATCCAGTATTTTATATGTTATTGCACCTATTGTTATTGGAATAATTTGTTTATTTGTATTTATTAAACGTCAAATAAGTATTGAACATCCTTTACTTAATCTTGCTGTTCTTAAAAATAAGTATTTTGTTTGGGGAACTATGTTCTCTGCTATTCTTTACTTTACAATGTGTGGTTTAAATGTTATCATGCCATTATTTGTTCAAAGTGTAGCTTATCATTCTGCAACTACTTCTGGATTAATTTTACTTCCTGGAACTATCATAATGATTGTATTTAATTTTGTTGGTCCATTACTTGCTAGTAAAATTGGTGTTAGAAAAGTATTGATTTTATCTTGTATCTTCTCAATTGTTGGATTTGGGTCAATGATGACTTATAATGTAAATTCTAGTGTTGAATATATGATATTGACACAAATAATTAGAGCTATTGGACCTGGTTTAGGATTAATGCCTGCAGTTACTTGGACTATGAGTGTTGTATCTGATGATATTGAAGATGCTACTGCTATTAATAATACTGTAAGGCAAATTATTGGTTCTGTTGGTGCAGCTATTGCTGTTGTTTTGATGGCTGTATTTGCAGGAGGTAATGTATGTCATAATCAATTATCTGCTAATGCATTTTCTATAACCTCTCTTATAATGATTATATTAACTATTATTTCATTGTTTATTGTTATCATATATATTAAAGATAAAGTTAAAAATGATGATGTAACAGAAGAATCATTTAATTAATTATTTATATGATGAATTTATTATTTATAAAAATAATTTTTATAAACTTTTTAATTGGGTATAGTGATTAATTATGGACACTGAAAGAATTAAATTTAGTATTGAAATGACTAAAATAAATAAACTAGTTACTGCATATATTAATGATGGTTTAGATGAATATAATGTAACTCGTTCTGAAATTCCTTTTTTATTAACTCTTCTTAAAACTGAAGGAGTTACTCAAGAATATTTATCAAGAATCTATGATTTAAATGAAGGAACAGTAACTAGAGCATTAGCTAGACTTGAAAAAAAAGAGTTAGTTGAAAGAGTCCCTAATCCTAAAGATAGACGTAAAAAAATGGTTTTATTAACTGAAAAAGGTAAGGATATTTCTTTAGCGATTAGTGAAAAACAAAAAGTATTTGAAAAAGAAATATTTAGTAACTTCTCTGAAGAGGAATATGACCAATTTGCTTTCCTCTTTAGAAAATTAATGGAAAGTTTACGTGAAAAATTTATATAATTTTTCATACTTCTATTTTTTTATCTATTTCGTTATTATTTTTAGGTTTTTATAATTTTTTATAATTTTTTATTTATTTTTAGTTCGTTTTTTTTTTTTTATTGTGTTTTTTTATTTTTTTTAGTTTGTTTTTATGCATATATTCTATTTTTATTTTTTTCTGATTTTATTATATAACAATAAATATATTATAAATAAAAATCAATATATAAACATATTATAAATTAATAAATCAATAAACCAATAATAAGGTGTTATTTTGACAGATACAAAAGAAATAATTGCATATGTCGTAATTCTAGTTATTGTTCTTCTTGCTGCACAGCACTTAAATGTTGTTGTTTCTGGTAGTATGGAACCGGTATTCTATAGAGGAGATATTGTCGTTGTTGAAAAGGCAAATTTATTTGGAATACATGAATTTGATAACAATGAAGTTAAAGTAGGAGATATTGTTGTTTATAATGCTAATCCTAAATGGTGTGATAGTCCAGTTATCCATAGAATTATAGATACTAAAAATGTAAATGGGACTACGTTGTATGAGATAAAAGGAGATCATAACAATGTTTCTGATCCATTCTATGTAAGGTCAAGCCAAATTACTGATAGAGTAATAACTATTGGTGATGTTCCATTAGTAATTCCAAAAATAGGTTATATTACTCTCTGGGTAAGAGGTTTATAAGATAATTATCTTTGTATAATCTCATAATTGCTTGTTATATGTTTAAGATATGTCCTTTAATTAGTTGTTATATGTAAATTATAATCAATTGGAATTAAAATTAAAATAAAATTTATATATTCTTTATTATTTATTAGGTGTTTGAATGTATTTTAAAATTAAAAATGAAGCTGTTAATGCTTTAGAAAAAGCTATTGAAAAAATGGGTTGTGAAGTTGAAGGTGAAATTAAAATAGAATTCCCTCCAAATCCAGAACTTGGTGACTTAGCAAGTACTGTATCTTTTCAATTAGCTAAAGTTTTAAGAAAAGGTCCTCAACTTATTGCTCCTGAAATCGTTGAAGCTATTGAGCTTCCAGAAATTTTTAATAAAGTTGAAGCAACTGGACCTTATGTTAATTTCTTTATTAATCATGATATCTTTGCAAAAGATTTACTTTCATCTGTAAGTGAAGATTATGGAACTTTAGAAAAAATTGATGAAAAAATTGTATTAGAACATACTTCTGCTAATCCTAATGGTCCTTTACATATTGGCCATATTAGAAACTCTGTTATTGGAGATTCTCTTAGAAGAGTTTTATTAAAAGCAGGTTATGATGTTAATACTCATTACTATGTTAATGATATGGGAAGACAATTAGCTATGATTGTTTTTGGTATGGAAGAATTAGGTTTAAAATTAGAAGACCAACCTTCAGAAAAAATAGATCATAAAGTTGGTGAATTATACTTTAAGGTTAATCAAATGCTTAAAGAAGATGAAAGTTTATCTGAAGGTATAGATGCTACTATTAAGAAATATGAGAGTGCTCCTTCTGATTTAGATATTGTTTTTGAGGGTGCTGTAAATAGTTGTATTGATGGTGTAAAACAAACTTTATCTAGAATGAATGTACAACATGATGACTTTGTTTGGGAAGGTCAATTTGTTCGTAGTGGGCTTGTAGATAAAATTACTGATGAACTTCAAGCTATTGGTTATGCTAGGTATGGAAATCCTAAATCTGATGCTGCTCCTGATGTTTTATATCTTGATTTATCTGAGTTTGGAGTAGATAAAGAATTAGTTCTTAGAAGAGCTGATGGAACTTCACTTTATTCCACTAGAGATATTGCTTATCATATTTATAAATGTACTGAAGCCGGTGAAAACGGTAAGATTGTTGATATATTTGGTTCTGACCATAAATTAGCTGCAAACCAAGTTCATCTTGCTCTTGAAATCCTTGAAACTTTAGAACCAAATGATGGTAAAATGGAAGTCATCTTCTATGAGTTTATTACTTTGCCTGAAGGGTCCATGTCTACAAGAAGAGGTGTATTTATCTCTGTAGATGAATTAATGGATGAAGCTGTAAGAAGAGCTAAAGAAGAACTTATTACTAGAAGAGAGGATTTAGACGAAGAAACTATTGATAAAATAGCTGAAGAAATTGGTATTGGTGCTATTAGATTCTATATTGCAAGGTTATCTCCTGAAAAACATATTAAGTTTATTTGGGATGAAGCACTTAGTTTCGAACGTGGTTGTGCATCTATCCAATATGCTCATGCAAGAGCTTGTAAATTACTTAAGAAAGCAGCTGATGAAACTGGAAAAGATGTGTCTTCTTTAGTTGTTGAAGATAATTGGTCTCCTAATGAGAATGAAAGAGAACTTGTAAAATTAATAGCTAAATTCCCATCTTTAGTTAAAGATTCTGCTGATGCAAGAAGAGTTCATCCTATTGCTCAATATTGTCAAGATTTAGCTAGTGCATTTAATAGGTTCTATAAAGCTGAGCAAGTAATTGGTTCTGATGTAGAAAATGCAAGATTAACTCTTGTAAATAAATCAAAAATAACTATTAAAAATGCATTAGACCTTTTAGGGGTAACTGCTCCTGAAATGATGTAATATTATTTAATGAGATGATTATTATGGATAAAACTTATATTTTTGGACATAAAAGTCCTGATACTGATACTATCACTTCAAGCTTAGTAATGGCTAATTTAGAAAAAGAATTAGGTAATGATAATGCTGTAGCTTGTAGATTAGGTAATTTAAATAAAGAAACTGAATATGTTTTAAATTATTTAGGTATTGATGCGCCTGAATTAATTGAATCTGTAGAAGATGATGCTAATGTAATATTAGTTGATCATAACAGTCCTTCTGAATCTGCAGATAATATTGAGAATGCCAAAATTTTAAAAGTTGTTGATCATCATAAAATAGCTTTTGAAACTGCATATCCATTATTTGTACGTTCTGAACCTGTAGGATGTACTGAAACAATTTTATTTAAATTATATAAAGAAAACAATGTGGAAGTAAGTAAAGAAATAGCTTCTTTAATGTTATCTGCTATTATATCTGACACTTTACTTTTAAAATCTCCTACAACTACTGAAGATGATGTAAAAGCAGTTAAAGAACTTGCTGAAATAGCTGAACTTGATTATGAAGAATATGGTTTAGATATGTTAAAAGCTGGTACTGATTTATCTGATTTTTCAATTGAAGAAATCTTATCTTTAGATGCTAAACAAATCGATTTCAAAGATGTAAAATCTATTGTAAATCAAGTTAATACTGCAAGTATTGAAGAAGTTTTAGAAATGAAAGCAGATTTAGAAGAGGGAATGAATAAAATTATTGAAGATGAAAATCTTGATTTATTCATGCTTTTAATTACTGATATTGTAAATAGCAATTCTCAAGTTATTGCTCTTGGTAAATCTGCAGAGCTTGTTGAAAAAGCATATGATGTTAAGTTAGAAGATAACACTGTATTATTAGAAGGTGTTGTTTCTCGTAAAAAACAAGTAGTGCCAATCATGACTGAAAATGCATAATTTTAAATTATGTTTTTTCTTTTCTTTTTTTTATTTTAAAATTATATTGGTTTTTATTTTTTTATTTTAGTTATTAGTTATATTTTTTCTTTTTTTTATTTTAGAATTATATTA
>JAKSUF010000075.1 GCA_024409145.1 archaeon
CAATTTAGACATATTTATTAATAATGTTTGTACATATAAGAACAAATACTTAATCTAATATCTAAACTTAGTTATTAATAAATGTTTGTATAAATAAGAACAAATACTTAATCTAATATCTGAATTTACTCATTAATAAATGTTTGTATAAATAAGAACAAAATTGAAAAATAAAAAAATATATTAAAGTAAATATAAAAATTAATTTTATTAATATAATACCATAAAATCTTAAATAAATGGTTAAATAAGAACCAATTAATTAAAAATTAATTAATAATCTCTAATTAATAACTAATAACCAATATCATTCCAAAAATATTAAAAAATAGGAAAGAGCCCTATGAAAAATAAAGAAATAAAACTAATAAAAAACAACCCCAAAAAAGCAATTATTACATTAATGATTCCAATCATCATGAGCAGCCTTTTTGAATCATTAAATAGTGTAATAGACAGCATATGGGTTTCTGGATTAGGTGTAAAAGCACTAACAGCTACAGGTTTTGTTTCACCAATATTCTTAGGACTTGTTGGAATAGGAATTGGATTAGGTATAGGAACAAATTCAGTAATCTCACGATTACTTGGAGGAAAAAAACTAAAAGAAGCTAATAATGCTGCGATTCATTCAATCATATTAAGCATAATAGTTTCAATAATTCTTACATTAGTCCTAACAATATTCTTAAAAGACATATTACTCCTCCTTGGTGCAGAAACCGTATTAAAAGAAGCAACAGATTATGGATTTTATTTATTCATAGGATCATCCATATTAATATTACCAGAAATATTAGGAGGAATCTTCCTTGCAGAGGGCCAATCTAAAAGAGCTACTTATCCATTAATATTAATAGCTATTTCAAATATAATCCTCAATCCAATTTTTATTTATATATTAAACTTAGGAATTAAAGGAGCAGCTATTGCAACAATTCTAGCAAATATAATTGGATTAATAATAATTCTATATTGGTTATTTATAAACAATAAAAGTAGCTTTGAATATAAAAAAGAGAATTATAAAAGAAATTTAAAAATTTATAAAGAAATATTAGAAATTGGAATACCTGCAGGATTAGAAGAAGATGTTTTAGCTATTCTTTGTATAATCTTAAATATTTTAATTTTACAAGTTGCAGGAGCAGATTCAGTCGGAGCATTTTCTATTGCATGGAGAGTAATGTCAATAGGAATTGTCCCATGTATTGGAGTTGGTTCAGCTGCAGTTACCGTAGCTGGAATGGCATATGGTGCTAAAAATTATAAAAATCTAAAAACAACTATAAGATACTCAACAAAAGTAGGATTTTTAATATCAGCAGCTATTTTCATAATTTTAAATATATTTGCAAGTCAAATAGCTACAATATTCACATACTCAGAAAATAGTGCATCATTAACTCCAATGATAACTTATATGATAAGAATGATTTCATTTATTATATTAGCAGAACCATTTGGAGATGTATCTACTTATGTTTTACAAGGAATGGGAAAAGGAATAACCTCATTCATATTAATATTACAAAGAGAAATATTTTGGATTATTTTATGCGTTTATTTAATTGGAATCGTTTTAAACTTAAAATTAGAAGGAATATTAATTGGAATAGATATTGGAATGATTATAGGTTCAGCAATAGCATATATTTGTGCAGAACTTTATATTAAAAAAACAAAATTAGAAAATTCATAAATAAGTTAAAATAAGTTAAAATAAACTAAAAAAAAACAATTTAATAAAAATAGAATAAAAAAAACTAAAAACAAACTAAAAAAACAATTAGAATAAAAAAATTAAAAATAAACTAAAAAAACAATTTAAAGAGTTATTAAAAATTAACCCAGTTATAACTCTTTAATTCTTAAATTAAGTTCTTCTTTTATAATTCTTACACATTCTTCCTCAACTTCACCAAGACGGAATGGATCCATAGCAACCAAACAAGAGTCTTCTAAAACTTCATAAACTGGAAGAGTATCTGCAACTTCAATCCCCTTTGCTTCTAAAATCTTATTAACACAATTTCCCCTACAACCATTAACAGCAATTATTGGAAATTTTTTAAGCATTTCATTATTCCCACCATCAATATCTGCAGAAGTAGAACCCATACAAATTGAGATAACATTTTCATTTTCTTCCCTACAATCACCACAAGCTACACGAGAAACAAGTCCATTAGGACTCATACCATTACAAGAAGCAATAGCAATCTTATCTACCATATCATCACCACATCAAAGTAAAAATAATTCTAAATAATTTACTTATAAATATATTTATAAATTATAGCATATATATTATTAAATTAATAATAATACAACTATGTATTTAACTTAAAAAAGAAAGGATTATGTAAATAATGATAACAATCGCTAGAATTGATGGAGATGGAATAGGAAAAGAAGTTACTGAAGCAGGAGTTAAAATCCTTAATTCATTAGACTTAAACATTGATTTTGTAGAAGCTGAAGCAGGTCGAGCATGTTTTGATAAAAATGGAACTACAATACCAGAAGAAACAATCAAAATAGCTAAGAAATCCAAAGCAACATTATTTGGAGCAATTACAAGCACACCTGGGGAAAAAAGTCCAATAATCACACTTAGACAAGAATTAGATGTTTATGGTAACTTAAGACCTGTAAAATCATTTAAAGGAGTTAACTGTTTATTTGATGATTTAGATTTTCTTATTGTAAGAGAAAATACTGAAGGACTTTATTCAAAAGAAGAAAGTGGAAATGATGAAGAAACAGTAGCTAAAAGAATCATTACTAAAAAAGCAAGTGAAAGAATTTGTGAACTCGCTTTTAAACAAGCTATTAAAAGAAATGAAAGCATAACTGAAGAAATAAAAGACAATATTAAAAAAGATAATCTTGAAAAACCTTTAGTTACTTGTGTACATAAAGCTAATGTTCTTAAAACAACTGATGGTTTATTTAAAAAAACATTCTATGATGTAGCTACTAACTATCCTCAAATTAATACTAATGATTATTTTGTTGATGCAACAGCTATGTATCTCTTGACTAAACCTCAAGAATTCGATGTCATTGTTACTACAAACTTATTTGGAGACATTTTATCTGATGAATCTGCAGGACTCGTTGGTGGATTAGGACTTGCACCATCTGGAAATATTGGAGACAAACATGGATTATTCGAACCAGTTCATGGATCTGCACCAGATATAGCAGGACAAAATATTTCAAATCCTATTGCTATGACATTATCAATAGCTATGATGTTAGATTATCTTAATGAAGATTACTGGGCAAACAAAATTAGAATAGCTACTGAAAACATTCTTAAAGAAGGAAAAATCAGAACTCCAGATTTAGGTGGAACTAACACAACTACAGAAGTAGCTGATGCAATTATTAAAGAAATCGAAAGATTAAATTAAATAACTAAAACTAAAAAAACAATTTAATTATTATATTAAAATCTAGTGATAAAATGCTAAATATAACAACATTTTTAGATGCAAATGCATCTAGATTAGATAAAGATGTTTTTTATTGTCCTTCAAGAAATATAAAATATAATTCAAAACAAATCTTATCAATAATCTCAGAGATAGGTAGAATTCTAAAAGAAAAAGGAATAGAAAAAGGAGATAGAGTTCTTATTTACTTAGATAATTCTCCAGAATATTTATTTTCATTATTTGCTATTTGGAGAATTGGAGCAATAGCTATTCCAACAAATAGAATTTTAACTGCTGAAGAATTAAAATACATGATTGGAAATAGTGAAGCTAAATTAATAATCACTGACGAAAATGCAAATGATATTCTTGAAGAATTGACAATAGATTCTTACATTATTAAAGATTGTGATAAGTTTAAAGAAGCAGAAGTCTTATCTGCTGAACTTACTGATTGGGATGATTTATGTCAACTACAATATACATCTGGAACAACAGGTAAACCAAAAGGTTCTATGTTAACTCATGGAAATTGGTTCACAGCAATACATAATTCCTGCGATGTATTAACACTAAAAGAAGATGATGTTTTCTTAGGAATTTACCCAATGGCACATGTTGGAATATCTTGGGCAATTTCTGCACTTAGAGCTGGAGCATTATACATAATGATGGAATTCTTTGAAATAGAAAAATACCTTAATCTCTGTAAAGAAGAAAAAGTAACTGTTTTAACAGGAATGCCACCAGTAATCCACACTTTAACAAACATGGATGAAAAAGAGAAATTAAAAACAGTACGAGAAATTGTAAGTGGGGGAGGACCACTTCACAAGAAAATATGGAAAGAATTCCACAACAAATATCAAATACCAATCATCAATGCATATGGCCTTTCAGAAACTATTGTAATAGGTACTGGAACCGTAATCAGACCAGAAGATTATAAAACAGCAGATAGATTTGAAAGTGTAGGACACCCAGTATGCTTCTCTGAATTAAAAATCGTAGATATTAATGATTCTAATAAAAAACTAGAATTATATGAACAAGGAGAAGTTGCATTAAGAGGCCCTGCAATAGCTAAAGGTTATTGGAAAATGGAAGATGCAACAAAAGAAGTATTTTTAGAAGATGGATGGTTCTTAACTGGAGATATTGGTTACATTGATGATGATGGACGTTTATTCATTACAGATAGAAAAAAAGATATGATAGTAATGAGTGGATGGAAAATTTATCCAACAGAAGTTGAAGAAACATTAATTAAATATGACAAACTAAAAGAGATTGCAGTTTTTAGTATAGATCACCCACATAGAGGAGAAATACCTGTTGCAGCAGTAGTCTGGGAAGATGAAGAAGATAAAGAAGGATTAATAGAATTTGCTAAAAAATATTTAGCAAGATACAAAGTTCCACGTGAGATTTATACATTAGCTGAACTTCCTCGTGTAAATGGTTGGAAATTACTTAGAAGAGAATTAAGAGAAATGTTTAATAAATAATTAATTTTCAATTAATATAAAAAAATAACAAAAAACAATTAACTAAAAAAATAACAAAAACCCAAAGTATATTTAAAATAATTATAAAAACATAGGAGACATTACAATGTTTTGGGATAAAGTAGCACCAGTATATAATTTATTTGAGAATATTTATAATGGAAAAGTAAATAAAGAGATGTGCAATAAAGTAGCATCATTTATTGACTCAGATGATTGTGTATTAGAATGTGCTTGTGGAGCAGGAATGATAAGTATGGTTATAGCACAAAAAGCTAAAACACTTATTGCTACTGATTATTCTAAATCTATGCTAAATCAGACAAAAAAGAACTGTTCTAAATACTCAAATGTTAAATTTGAGTCTAGTAATATTATGGACCTTAAATATGAATCTAATTCTTTTGATAAAGTAGTTGCAGGGAATGTTATTCACCTTCTTGACGAACCTTACGAAGCAATAGAAGAATTACTTCGTGTTTGTAAAATTGGAGGAAAAGTAATTATTCCAACTTATGTTAATAACAAAGAGAAAAGTTCAAGAGCTGTAAAAATGTGGCATAAACTTGGAGCAGGATTTAAAAAACAATTTACTTATGATAAGTATAAGGAGTTTTTTAAAAAAGGAAATTATAATCCTGATTTTTATATAATTCCCGGTAGAATGCCAAGTGCAATAGCAGTTATAGAAAAAGATAAACAATAAATAACATACCTATTGAAAATAAAAAGATAAAAATATCAACAAAAAAAACTACTAAAAAAAATAAAAATTTAATTTTTTTCATAATACATATCTCCTTAACTCTTATTTTAAGATAGTATTCCTCAAAAAAATAAATATATTCGTATACAATAAGTATGCATATATCTGATGCTCAAGTAAAAACAAAAAAAATATTAGGAATATTAAAAAATAAAAAAATAAAAATAAAAAATGATAACTAAGAATTGAAAATAATTAATCTTTATAAATCATTGTTCCAACTCCTTCATTAGTAAAAATTTCAAGGAGTAAAGAATGTTCTACTCTACCATCAAGAATATGTGCAGATTTAACACCATTTTTAATAGCTTCAACACAAGTCTCGATTTTAGGAATCATACCACCAGTAATAACTCCAGTATCAATAAGAGCAGGTATTTCATCAACATGAATTCTTTGAATTAAAGTTGAAGGATCTTTAGGGTCTCTTAAGACTCCTGGAACATCAGTTAAAATAATTAATTTTTCAGCATCAATTGCACTAGCTATTCCACCAGCAACAGTATCTGCATTAAGATTTAAATCATCACCTTGTTCAGTTACACCAACAGGAGAAATAACTGGAATGTAATCATTTTCTGTGAGAATATTAATAATTTCAGGATTAATAGATTCGATTTCACCAACTAAACCTAAATCAACTTCTTCAAGTTTACCTTCATCATTCTCAATTTTATGGACTTTTTTACAAGCTTGAATTAAACCACTGTCACTACCAGACAATCCAAGGCCTTTTCCATCATGTAAATAAATATTAGATACAATATTAGTATTGATTTTACCAACAAGAACCATTTTAACAATATCCATAGTTTCTTCATCAGTAACTCTTAAACCTTTAATGAATTTAGAATCTTTACCCATTTTATCCATAGCACTACTAATTTCAGGACCACCACCATGAACAATAACAGGATTAATACCAACATATTTTAAAAGAACAGTGTCTCTTGCAGTTGAGGTCATAGCATCTTCATTTATCATAGCATGACCTCCATATTTAATCATGATCTTTTTATTATGAAATTTTTTAATGTAAGGTAGAGCTTCTACCAAAATATTAACAGAACTCATTTTATCACAAAATAATCTTTAATAATATATTTAATAATATTTAGTAATATTTAATATAATTTAACATTTTCTACATTTTC
>JAKSUF010000076.1 GCA_024409145.1 archaeon
AAAAAAAAAATAAAAAAAATAAAAAAATAACTAAAAAAGAAAAAACAAATAAATTAAATAAAATTAGAATGGATTAATTTTAACTTCACCATTATGGAAAGCTGTTCCAATTAATGCTTTTTTTATCCCTAATTCATTTAACTCTTCAATTTCATCTTTTTTAATTCCACCACCAAGAATAATTTGATCTTTAAATTCTTCAAATTTATTTAAAAGATTTTTATTATACCCTTCTCCAGTACCTACAGAAGAAATATCTAATAAAATAATTTCATTAGGTTTAATTTCATTTAAAACATCTTTAAATTCATCTAAAGAAATATCCATATTTTTACTATAAAGTTCACCATTTTTAACATCGACACTTACAACAATACGTTCTTTAGGATATTTTTCAAAGATTTTATACAATTCTTCAATTGAATCAAGAGTTTCAGTAGCTACTATAATCTTATATGCAAATTCAAGTAAAAATTCAAAAGTTTTAAGATTATCAACACCAACATCTAAAATTACAGGTAAAACAGTATTAACTTCTTTAATTTCAAAAATATTATGTTTACCATTCCTTTCTATAAAATCTAAATCTGCAATATACATTTCTTTAGCATTATTCATTTTAAGAGATTTAGCTATTTCTAAAGGATTAGCTGAAGAAGCATAAATTGTTTCAAGGGGAGTATAAGTTTCCCTATTACCAGATTTTCCAGAAACTGCAATAGAATTCATTAAATCTAAAACTGGAATTATCTCTAACATTTTAAACACCGAAAATTAAATAAAAAAACCTGATTTTAAAAAGAATTATTTTTCAAGTTTAACAAAAATTTCAGCAGCTAACTCTTTATCAACAGCTAATTGAGTATTTCCTAATTGGAAAACATAATTTGGGAATTTTTGAATTAAAATAATCTTAGATCCTGGAATAAGTCCCAAATTCATAATTTTTTGAAGTTTTGTACCATCATCTGTTTTAATATATGAAACTTCTCCAGAAAAACCATTATCACAATTAATAAGAGCAATTGAATTTTCTTTATCTAATATATCACAACAGTTTCCTTCAGGAATTGGATTATTATGAGGACAGTTCTCAGGATGTCCTAAAATTCGACATATATTATCCTCAACTTCATCAGACATAATATGTTCAATTTGATCAGCTAATTCTTCCATTTCATCCATATCTGCTAAGAATAAATCAGCTACAACTTTTTCTGCAATCCTATGTTTTCTAACTAAAGACCTCCCAATGTGTTCCCCAGCATTAGATAAATTAATAACACCATCATTAATATTCACATACCCTTTTTTAAAGAGTTCTGCAATATACTCATTATCTAAATCCTTTTCAGTTAAAGTTTCATTATGTTCAAACTCTTTAACCCACATACGACGTAAATAATCTTCAGTATCTTTTTTATCAATCATAGTTTCACCAACTATACGAAAATAAAATTTAATCTTAATTATATAAAATAAATAAACAATCTTAAAAAAAATATTTAAGACCCATTAAATAATTAAAAAATGTTTTTAATCTTTTTAAAAACATTTTCCATAAATTTATATGATTTAGACTCAGGCAATAGTTCATATCCACAATTTGGACATCTAACAATATTACAATTAATTGGACAGCCTTCACAACTTAAACCATCACATTTCTTAAATTCAAATCCGCAAAATTCACATTTTACAGTAATTTCATTATAATGTGAATTTTGAGATTCCTTCTGAATCTTTAAATCATCCATATTACCACATAATTTATTATATTCTCTTTAAATATAAAATATCCCAACAAACATTTTAGTAAGCCATTTTAAAAACATACAGCTTTAAAATGCAATTCCAAAAGTACCTAATAACAAATTAACAAGGAATCCCATAGTAAATGCAAGTACAATACTAATAATTGCAATTAAAAAAGCTAATTTAAGACCTCTTTCTTTAATCATAATCATAAATTGAGCTACACATGGTAAGAACAATGTTAAAGTAATAGATGCAACTAATAATTGAACTCCAGATAAAGTATTTTGAATAGTCATTAATCCTGCAGCCCCAAAGTCTCTTCTAAAGAATCCAAGTACAAAGGAAGAACTTGTAGAATCTGGAAGTCCTATAGCATTTACAAGTGGACTTACACAAGAGATAAACCAATGGAATATTCCAAATAAATCTAATGCCCAAATAATTACACTAATAAGTATAAAAATTGGAATTAATTCTTTAATATACATTACAAGACGAGTCCAAGTCTTCTTAGCGATATGAGATGGTTTAGGCCATCTTAAAGGTGGAAGTTCCATGAAGAAACTTGGTTGTGAACCTGGAACAAATTTTTTAGCTAAGAATCCTAATGCTACGAAATTTAATAAAATTACAATAAACCAAATTCCAATAGAAACTGGATGTGCTGAGAGTAATGCCATAATTACTCCAAGTTGAGCAGAACATGGAATTGTAAGTGCCATAAGAATAGTAGCAATATTTCGTTCTCTTTTTGTTTCTAAAGTTCTTGTAACCATTGTTGCCATACTTCCACAACCAACAGCTAAAACAAAAGGAATAACAGAACGACCACTTAATCCAATTTTTTTAAATCCATTATCTACAAGAAGAGCAAGTCTTGGCAAATATCCACTATCTTCAAGTATAGAGAATACAATGAAGAAAAGAGAAACAATAGGTAAAATAATTCCAAAACCATATGTTACTCCTAAGGTTACAATACCAAATTCACCAACAATAAGATTTTGAATTGGTACCCAAGGAATAGAATGAACAACAACAGAAGCAATAGCCGGATTAATATATTGTCCAAATATTACATTTTCAAGTAAATTTACAAGAATCCCTGCTCCTAAAACACCTACAAATAGATAAAGTCCAAAGAATAAAACACAAGCTAAAATAATTAATCCATAAATTGGATGAATCATTATACGACTTAATTTTTCTCGTCTATCCATAGTAATTTCTGCTTTAGCAACTAAATCAATAGTAGTATATTTTTCTTTAAAAAACTGAGCATATTCAGATAAACGAAGTTTTGTTAAGTATTTAATAGATTCTTCGAATTCTGATTTTTCTTCTCTTAATAATAATTCAATAGAAGAGTAATCAGATTCCCTTTCTTTAACAAGATTATAAATATCTTTATCATCTTCAAGAAGTAAAACCGAAACTGCACGTTTAGAAATAGGATAAGAAGCAGAAAGTGAATTTTGAACTTTAGCTATGGCAATTTCAAGTTCATCACCATAATAAACATTCATAATATCAGATTTTCTGGATAAAATCTCTTCTTTTTTAGATGAGTAATTCACAATAGCATCTTTAACATCTTCTAATCCTCTATTTTTAGCAGAAGCAGTTAAAACTATAGGTATTCCCAAGATGTTTTCTAAACCTTCTTTATCAACATCAGCACCCATAGCTTCAAGCTCATCCATCATATTTAATACTAAAACAACATCACAACCAGCATCGATTAATTGTAATGTGAGATCAATAGATTTTTCAATATTTTTAGCATCAATTACATGCATCATCATATCAAAAGATTCATCAAATACAAGTAACTTAGCTACTCTCTCTTCTTCAGTTATAGTATTTAAATCATAAAGTCCTGGAGGGTCTGTTAAATGTACAGTTTTACCATTATAAGTAAAATTACCTTCATCCATATCTACAGTTGTTCCAGGATAATTAGAAACCATCGCAGTCATACCAGTTAACTTATTAAAAGTAAGACTTTTCCCCACATTTGGACTTCCAATTAAAAGAACATTACAGATATCATCACAATCATTTTTTTGACTAATCAAAAATCCCCCAAATATAAAATTCATTAAATATATTTAATAATAAATAAAAAAAATAAATTAGGTAAACCTAAACCTTATTTAAATTAATATTTAATTTAAAAACATATAAATATTTCGATAAAAGAAGAAAAAAGTAATAAAAAATAACACCCACACCATAAAAAAAGAAGAAAAATAATAAGAAAAAAGTAATAAAAAATAACACCCACACCATAAAAAAAGAAGAAAGAGATAAAAAAGAAAAAAGAAGAAAATAATAATTAAAAAAAAAGAATTATAAGAAACAATCCCCTTTAATAAACTCCTTATCAGTCATATCAATTACAAAAGTACAAGAATCATTCCCTTTATTACAACAAGATGTTTCTGTAACAACAACTTCCAACCCATAAAAAGAGGATAATAATGCAGTTAAAATACCTTTTATAATAATACATACTGGATTAATCTCAGATTTAAGTGAAGTATCTGCGAATTCATTATAATAATCCAATTGATAATTACCGTCTTTAAAACCAAAGATAAAAACTCCAGGAATAACTTTTTCAAATGAAGAAGTAACATCTTGCATAAATAAATTAAAATTTTCATTATAAAACTCATCAAATAATTTAAAACCCCACATTTTACCAAAGTAAAATAAAAAATTATCTAACTTCAGCCCACTATTATCTAAAGCAATAAATAAACATTGAATTAAACCAAGCATAGAATTATATTGAGGTAATTCTAAAAAATTATTTTTAAAAGTATCATAATTATCTGAACTTAATAAATTAAATTGCCCATCACTAAGTTCAAAAATAGGTTCTTGTTTCAAAAAGAATATTTTTTTCCTATGATCAGACTCATTAGTAATAACACCGACAATATTATTTTCTTTTAAATACTTTAAATGGTTAAAAATTGAAGGTTTAGATTTTCCAGTAATCTCCAAAATATCATTTATTGATGAATTTTTTTCTTCCAATATAGACAAAATTTCCAAATCTAAAGAATCTTGTATGGTTATTAAATTAGATCCATTAAAAAAAAGTTTAACATAAACATTATTCACTAAAAACCCCCCAAAACGTATGAATTATTAAATAAATATAAACATATAATTATTTTAAGTTCATCATATTAATAGTTTTTTATGATAAAATCAGCTAGATATCTAGAACATACCAAAGTTTAATGAAAACAACAACATAAAAACTATAAAAAGAAACAAATAGCAAGAATATGTTAAAAAAATAAGAATAAACTAAAAAAAATAAACTAAAAAAAATAAACTAAAAAAATAAAGAAAATAAAAAACTTATTCTCTGAAATGTTCATCAATGAAAACATCAAGTTCTTTGTAAGAGTCATCGAATATTTCATCGATTCTTTCATCTGTTAATTCAGATAATGCATCTGTCTCAATATTAAAATCAACATCTACATCAAGTTCTTCATCTTCATCATTATAGTTAATATTTATATTGATATCCATATCAATAATTTCTTTAGAAGATTTAACAGAAGCATTAATTTTATCATTAATTACATCAGCAAAATAATCAGAAATAGTATCCAAATCTTCCTCAGTTAATGATTTAAGTTTAGGTTTGGAACACATAAAATTCTCTTCAATGAAAACATCAAGATCATTATAAGATTCTGCAAATACTTCATCAATTTTTTCATCAGTTAAATCAGATGTTTCATCAGTCTCAATATTAAAATCAACATCAACATCAAGTTCTTCATCTTCTTCATTATACATAGCATTAATATTAATATCAATATCTATAATTTCTTTAGAAGATTTAACAGAAGCATTAATTTTATCATTAATTACATTAGCAAAATAATCAGAAATAGTATCCAAATCTTCCTCAGTTAATGATTTAAGTTTAGGTTCTAAAGACATAATATCACCAAAATATAAAATACATAATAAGTAATTAATAAATATCTTTTTTTAAATAAAAATAATATTCACACATTGTCAAATAAATACAGAATAATAAATAATTATTAAGTGATAATTATTTAATTGATAATTATTAATTAAAATAAGCATTAAATTATAATAAAATAAAAAAATAAAAAAAGTTAGCTACTAAGTAGCTAATAAATTTAACCTTGTAAACCAGCCATGGTTTGTTGGATAGAAGCTTGCATTTCTTCAAGTTTTTTCATAACTCTTTCTTCTTGACGAGTCATAGTTTGTTGTCTTAATTTAAGAGTTTCAACTTTGTCTTCAAGTTCTTCTAAAGTAGAGTTACGTTCAACTTTAATAAGTAAGTTACCTGCAGTTTTGAATACTTCTACTCCTTCTTCGGTTTTTTTAAGTTCATCAAGTGCAGTTTGAGTTTCAGTTAATTGAATATCTACACTTTGTTTTTGAACAGCTACAGCTTGAGCTTGTTGTTGTAATTGTTGAAATTGATTTAATTGATGTTGTACATTTTGTGGAAGTTCCATATTTTCACCTTTATAAATTTTTTAATAATTTTATAATTCTTTTAATAAGTAATTCTGATGTATTTAAACAACAGAAATTATTTAATAAATTCTTATACTATAATAAATATAAAAATCTAAAAGTTTTAAATTCTTTAATTAGTTAATTAATTATTAAATTAAGTTAACTAACTTATTAATAAAATTTAATAACTTGAAGTTAACTCACTGAAATTAAGTTAACTCATTAATTTCAACAGCTAATTTAATCCATTTAATAGCTGAATTAATAGATGCTCTGAAAGAAGTTGAGTCTTCAGAGTCAATAGTAATTATAATAGAGTTAGAATCTAATTTTAAATCCATAGAAGACCTATAATCAGGAGCAGTCTCAAACTCAAGTAAAATAGAGTTATAAACAATTTCAGCTTGTTTTTCATCTTTAAAATCAATTTTTATATCACTATTAATTGATTTTAAAATATTATCATTAATATTACCACTTCCAATTATATAAAATTAAATTCAAAATAAA
>JAKSUF010000077.1 GCA_024409145.1 archaeon
AAAAAAAAATAAAATTTAAAAATTAATAAAAATCAAACCTCATTTTAAATTAAAAAAAAATAAAATTTAAAAATTAATAAAATTAAATATTTATAGAATTAGATCTATTAGAGGTTATTTGTAATTGGTTGCTCTTTCTTCAAAGTATGCCTTAGGATGAGCACATACTGGACAAATTTCTAAAGAGGATTTACCTTTGTAAATGTGTCCACAGTTAGAACATTTCCATTCAATTTCTTCTTCTTTATTAAAGATAGAATCATTTTCAATATTGTTAAGTAAGGTTCTGTATCTTTCCTCGTGTTCTTTTTCAATAGCAGCTACAGCTTCAAATAAGAATGCAATTCTATCGAATCCTTCTTCTCTAGCTTCTTCTGCAAATTGAGCATACATTTCAGTCCATTCTTCATGTTCCCCCTCAGAGGCATGGTTAAGATTAGTCACAGTATCTGGAATATTTCCATCATGTAATAATTTAAACCATATTTTTGCATGTTCTTTTTCATTTTTAGCAGTTTCTAAGAAAATTTCAGATAATTGGACATATCCTTCTTTTTTAGCTTTATTTGCATAATATTGATATTTAGTATGAGCTTGAGATTCACCTGCAAATGCCATTTCTAAGTTTTTTTCAGTTTTAGTTCCTTTTAAATCTGCCATTTTATCCCATTTTCTATTTTTAATTCAACAAAATAATATCATTAAACACAAGGTTTTAAATTAAATTTATACCTATATTCTTGATTAACAAGTTGTTTTCCTTCAAATTTTCCATCAATTATACTAGCTATCTGTTCTATAACTTCTTCTGGAATTTGTTCAAATTCATTAATACTTGAAAAGAAAGTTATAATGTCATCTACAATTGTATAATTTAATTCATAGCTTTCTTCTTTGTGGTATGGTTCAACTATTTTTAAAATTTTGTCATATTCTCTTTTTTCAAGTTCCATAATTTTTCCTCCGTATAATTGTTAATTATTTATTATTATTTCATAATATATAAACTATTCGTATATATAGAAATAAATAGTATGAATAAAAACTAAAAAACTAATAATTAAAATAAAAAAAAGAAAAAATAAAAAAAGTAAAAAAATTATTAACTAAAATAAAAAAAGATAAAATAAAATAAAATAAAATAAAAAAATAAAGTAAAACTATTAATTATTTTGAAGCTTCAAGCATTCTTTCTACTGCAGATAAAGATTTTTCTGCAATGTCTTTAGGAACAGTGATAGTTGGTTCCTCATTAATAAGACAATCTCTAAGTTTTTCCAAAGTATGAAGTTTCATAGTTTTACAAATAGCAGATTTGAGTAAAGGATAATAAGTTTTATCTGGAACTTCTAATTCTAATCTACTAATAATATCTATTTCAGTTCCTATAATAAATTCATCTTTATCACTATTTTTAATATAAGATAACATCCCACCAGTACTTAGTACATGATCTGCTAATTCCTGAACACTTTTATCAGATTCTGGGTGAATTAAAATCTCAACACCAGGATATTTTTCTCTTGCAATAGCAATATCTGCTTCTGTAAACATTTTATGTACATAACAATGACCATCACCAGGAATTGGAATAATCTCTTTATCTACATCATCTTTAACATATTCCCCTAAATTATTATCTGGTCCAAAAAGAATAATATCTTCTTCTAAGCTGTTTACTACTTTTAAAGCATTTCCAGAAGTACAAAGAATATCAGCTTCTGCTTTTGCTTCACCTAAACTATTAACATATAAACAGACAGCAGCATCAGGATATCTTTTTTTAGCTTCAATTACTTGTTCTCCTGTAAGCATATGTGCCATTGGACATTCCGCTTTAATATCAGGAATAATAATCTTTTTATCAGGATTTAAGATATATGCAGTTTCAGCCATAAAGTCCACTCCACAGAAAACAACAATATCTTTATCTTCTATCTCTTTAGCTTTTATACATAGTTCTAAAGAATCTCCAAGAAAATCTGCAACTTCTTGAATTTCTTTTTTTTGATAATTATGAGCAAGTATTATTGCATTTTTATCTTCTTTTAGTGCAATTATTTCTTTTTGTAAATCAGATAACATTAAATCAACTTCTTTATTTATTAAATAAAATATAGTTTAATCTATTATACATAATAATTTTATTAATTTAATACATATATAATTAATGTCGGAATATTTTTTGCCTTTTTACTTGTAATTTAGAAGAAATACTAAAGAATTAAAAAAATGTTTAAAGTTGTGAAAATTCAAAATATAACCAATTAGAAACAACAATAATAAATTTAAAATAACTTATTCTTTTTTTAAGAATTCTTTAATTGTATTTAAAAGTTCTTCTGTTTTTTCATAAGCTACCATATGACCTGCATCTTTAATTAATTTAAATTCTGCATTTTCAATTGATTCTGCTACTTCTTGACCTAATTCATATGGAAGTATTTGATCATATTCGGCACCAATTACTAGAGTTTTACAAGTTACAGAATCATATTTTTTAGAATTATCAAAATTTGAAATAGATTTAAGTTCAGCAGCTTTTTCTTCTGGAGATAACTCAGGTATATTATAAGATGAAGAACTAGTATTCAATTTAAATTCACCACTAGCAATCTTTTTTAGAGTACTAGGTGCTAAAAAAGAATCATAAATTGCTTTAAACATATCACTTCTACTTATTTTTGAATAATCAAGTCCTTTTTTACTTAAAAGATAAGAAACAGAAGAAACTCTGGAAGTAGGGTTTGTACAAAGTAAAATTAAATGATTAATATTTTCACAATTTTCTTCAGCAAGAGCTAAAGCAATATAAGAACCCATAGAATAACCAAGAACATCAACTTCATCTAATTCTAATTGTTTAATAACTTCTAAAATATCACTAACATGGTCCTCTAAAGTATATTCTAATGGATGAGTAGATTCACCATGACCTCTTGCATCAAGGGTTATAACACGATAATCATCTTTTAATTGATCACGAAAAATATACATTGCTTCTTTACTTGAACTAAGACCATGAATAAGAATTATTGGTTTTTTATCTGTTTCAGTATCATCTAAACAGATTTTAATATCATTAACATCTAAGAATTTTTTCATAATATCATCTTTTAACAAAATAATAAGAAAAAAAGAAAAAATCCCTCTTTTAATAAAATAATAAGAAAAAAAAGAAAAAATCCCTCTTTTAATAAAATAATAAGAAAAAAGAAGAAAAACTAAATAAGTTTTTGAATTTCTTCTCTAACAATTTTATTAACTAAACTACCATCTGCTTTTCCTTTAAGTTTTTTCATACTCATACCCATTAAAGGACCCATAGCACCCATTTGACGTTCTTTAATCATAGATTCATTTTGAGTAGCTATATCATGAATAATTGAAATAACTTCTTCTTCAGAAAGTAAAATTAAATTAGCATCATTAGCTATTTTTTCAACATCCTCAGATGGATTTTTAGAAACAGCTACCATTAAATTCTTAATAGCATCCTTGGAAATTTTATTTTCTTCTAAAAGTTTGAATATATCTATAAGTTTTTCTTCATTGAAAATACTTACATCAATACCTTCACGTTTCAAATCTCTTAAATCTGCAACAAGGGTAGATGCAACTACAGTAGAATCTACATTTAAATTAGCAATTAAAGACTCAAACTCATCAGCAAGAAGTCTTCTAACAAGTTGATTAGCTAAATCTTCACTGAGTTTGTATTCTTTAATAATTCTTGCTTTTTTCTCATCTGGAAGTTCAGGTAAATTGTTTTTAATTGGTTCTACCATATCTTCAGTAATTTGGAATAATGGAATATCAGTTTCAAGATACATCCTATTTGCAGTTGGAAGTGGTCTCATATATTCAGTATTTCCATCATCCAATGCTTTTCTTGTTTCTTCAACAACACCATCAAATGCCATTTTAGCTCTTCTTATAACTTCATTTAATGCATTAATAGCTACATCTTCATCATGAGCTACAATAATAATTGCATCTTCAGGATTAATAGCTAAGAATTCTTTCATAGCATTAACTTCATCAGCTTCAATACCATAAGCTGGTAATTCATCAGTATGGAAAAGACCATGAACACCCATTTTTTTAGCATAAGAAGATAATTCAGTACCAAATCTTCTACCTGGTTGAACTTCTTTACCAATAAGTCCATCAAATCCACGTAAGATAATACCTTTAACACATTCTGCTGAAGATAAAATTTTAGAAGAAGTGTTTTCAAATACTTCATCAAGATCATAAATAGTATCTTCAACTTTAGCTCCTCTTTTATCAAGTTCTTCTTTAATCTCAACAAGTGCAAGTTGTCTTTCAACTTCCCTATCCACAATAACAGGCATTAAATCAAGATCTTGTACACCTTTAATTTCTACTCTTGCTCCTTTTGTAATACTAATATTTACATCTTGTCTAATAGTTCCAAGTCCTCTTTTAACATTAGTACTTCTTAAAACTTGACCAATCATATAAGCTACTTCTTTAATTTGCTCAGGATGATGAATAGAAGGATCAGTAGTAATCTCTGCAAGAGGAATACCAAGTCTATCTAATCTAAACCTTGTAAATCCATCATTATCTTCAACTCTTCTAGCTGCATCTTCTTCCAAACCAAGAGACTCAATAACTACCCTACCATAAGGAGTATCTAAATAACCATCAGTAGCTGCAAGACCAGTACGTTGGAAACCACCAGTATTACTTCCATCAATAACTTGTTTTCTCATAGTATGGAATTCATCAACCATTCTCATATTTAAAAGAGATGCAATTGTAATACAAATATCAAGAGCTTCTCTATTTAAACTGTGAGGTGGTTCATCATCAGTTTCAACTAAACAAGTATGATTATTAAATGATTCATATTTAAAAGTCATATCCCTAAGAGATTCTTGAAGAGCAGCTCTATCAATTTGACCTAATTCACTTTGAGTAGGTCTAAGATTTCTAATAATTTCACTATCATACTCTTCATCAGTTAATTCAGTAGGACATGGACAGAATAATTTAGATTTAGTATTTAATTGTTGATGAATTTCTAAACCCATCATAAGTCCAAGTTCATCCCAATCCCTATCAGTAACTTTAGGTGTAGCTTTAGAACCTTTTTTATTATTACCTTTATTTTTAGCCATATTATCACCTAATTTAAGAAATACTCCATTGAAGAACTTTCATTTAATTCTCCAGCAATATTAGTTTGAATAATTTTTTTAACATCATCAAGTTTATCAGTTTGACCTAAAGCCCAAGCTAATTTAACATAAGCAGTTTCAGGAGTCATATCCATACCAGAAATTACTCCTGCATCAACGAGTAATCTTCCAGTACTATAAACATTCATATTAACAGTTCCATATAAACATTGAGAAGTCATAACAACAGCAATATCTTCATCATGAGCTCTTTGTAATGGTTTTACTAAATAATCAGGAACATGTCCTAAACCAGTACCTTCAATAAGTAAACCTTTGAAACCTTTATCAATATGATAATCAATTAACTCTTCGGTAATACCTGGGAAAGATTTAATTAAAGCTACTTTAGATTCAACATTATTATTTAATTCCAACTCATTTTCTCCTCTTTTAGTATAAGGTAAGTTAATATTATTAATTTTAGCATCTTTTAAAGTAGCTATTGGTTTAGAATCAATACTTCTAAATGTATCTCTTCTACTGGTGTGCATTTTACGTACTTTTGTACCTTTATGTAAAGCACAAATACCATCATTTAAAGTATCATGCATACAAACAGTAACTTCAGCAATATCAGATTTAGCTGCACCAACAGAGTTATAAAGATTTAAAAATGCATCAGTAGATGGTCTATCAGAACTTCTTTGTGCACCAGTAATAACAATAGGAACTGGAGTTTTAATCATAAAGCTTAAAGCAGCAGAAGTATAATGCATAGTATCAGTACCATGTGCAATTACAACACCATCAACACCAGATGAAATATCATCAACAATAGATTTAGCTGCTTTAGCCCAATATTCAGGTTGCATATTTTCTGATAAAATGTTATATAAAGCTTTAACATCATAATTAGCTAAATCTAAAAGTTCAGGGTTAGCTCTAAGTAAATCTTCAGCAGTAAAAGCCGGATGAACAGCACCAGTTTTATAATCAATAATTGAAGATACAGTACCACCAGTTGAAATAATAGAAATATTATCTTTATTAGGATCTTTTACAATAGGCTCTCCTTCATAACCAATTTTAGGTTTATCTCCCTTTTCAATTAGTTCAATGGTTGCAGATTCAATATTTACTCCAACATTATAACCACTATTTAATTTAAGTACAATATAACTGTCTTTTGCATCTTCGGATCTATCAAGTAAGATTCCTTTATAAGAAATATCTTCTTTAATTACTTTGACAGAATCACCAATAGTAATATTAGCATCATCTAAAAAATTCTTAGAAATTTTTTTATAAGTCATTAATATCATTCCATAAATGATTTATTATAATTTTTAATAAAATTTATACATTTATATTTATTAATTTTTAAATTAATATAATTTGTTACAAATAAACGAAATATGGTAATAAAATAAGAATACCATCGTTAGGGTGTGTGCAAATAGGCGATAATGTTGAAGTGGGAGCACATGATAATATTTCGCGGGGATCTGGTAAAAATACGATAATAGGTAATTATGTAAAATTGGATGCA
>JAKSUF010000078.1 GCA_024409145.1 archaeon
AGATCTTTGTATTTAAGAATAAGAAAGACGAATGAATATTTTAAAGAGAATTTTTAATTAAATTTTAAAAATAATTTTTAATTTAATTCGTGCTTTTTATTAGTTTTTTAATATGTAAATCTGCCCAAATCATTGTAATTGTGTTTACAACTAATTCTCCTAAAACAATTCCCCACCATGCACCATATTCTCCAAGACCAAAAGTTATTCCGAGTAATATTGCAAAGAATAATGTGAACACAGTTTCTCTTAATATTGTTTGAAACATTGCTGTTAAACCTTTTCCAACACCCTGAAAAACAAATGTAGATGTAGCTCCAATTCCCATTGTTGGGAAGAATATTACAATACATGATAAAAATGCAATTAATTGTGGAGTTAATCTTGTACTTGTTCCTGTATATGTGAAAATTGTTACGATTTGTGGTGCAAATATATAAACTATCAATGCAGCTATTGCTCCAAAGAGTATACCTAATTTCATAGAGTATCTATGAGCAATCAATATATTTTTATAATTCTTTTTACCAAAGTTTGCAGCTATTACTGAAATTAATGCAGTAGCTATTGCAAGAACTGGTGTTGTAGCTAATGTTACAATGGTCCATCCAGTTGAATAGACTGCTACTGAATCTGTTGAACCTAAATAAGTTAATATTAGTGAGAATAATGCTGCAAATAATGCATTATTTATAAGTTCTAAACTTGCAGGAACTCCTACTTTTATAATATCTAAGCTAATCTCTTTATTGTATTTATAATTTTTAATAAATGGTGAGATATATGTGTTTTTCTTAATAAAAAACCAATAAATTAAAATTAAATTAACAATGATTAAAGATAATATTGTAGATATTGCTGCTCCTTTAACTCCTAAATTTAAATAATAAATGAAAATTGGATCTAAAACAATATTTAATATTGAACATATTATCATTGAATACATTGTTCTTTTTGCATCTCCTTCTCCTCTTAATATTCCATATAATGAATTGGATAAAATTATGAATAGTGAACCTAAAACTATGATTGTTCCATACTCCATTGCATATTGGATAGTATTTCCTACTCCTATTAATATTAAAAATGGTTTTAAGAATATTAATAAAACTATTGTGGTTAATATAGATATCAAGAAGGTTATTAATATTGCATGTACTCCTCCATTATCTGCTTTTTTCTTATTGTTTTCTCCTATGTATTTAGATAATGCAAATGTTGAACCTGCTCCTAATCCATTACCTATTCCCATTAATGCAATGAATATTGGCATTACATAACCGACTCCTGCTAAAGCATCTGCTCCTAATCCAGAAACCCATATTGCATCAACAATATTGTATAATCCTGTTATGAATAAAGAAATTATTAGTGGAATAGACATTCTGAGTAATGCTTTTTTTGGCTCTCCAATTATTGAATTTACGCCTGTTGTAGTTTCCATCTAATCCCTTCTTTATTATTTTGTAATTTTTATAGGTTGTTAATATTTTGTAATATTGTTTTTGTTTAATTTTATAATCCTAATATCTTGTTATTTTTTAATTTTACTTTTATTTTATATATTTTTTTAGCTATTTGTTATTTTTTCATGGCTTAATGTTTATATACTAGTTTTTATATATTTATTATTATCGGAAAGAGAATGCCGTTTCCTTTATCGTTGATTAATATCATTCTTATGAATTTGTTATTTATAATTTTTTAAGAGTGTTATTTAGTATAATATTTATATGTTATTTTAAGGAGTGTATAAAATGTCATTATTAAGTACAGGTAATACTGCATGGGTACTTATTTCAACAATTATGGTTTTGATGATGAGTATTCCGGGGCTTGCCTTTTTTTATGGAGGGCTTTCAAAACGTAAAAATGTTTTAAACACAATGTTTTTATCTTTAATTGCTTTTGCTGTTGTTAGTGTTATTTGGATTGTATTTGGATATCAATCTTCATTTTCTACAAATAGTTTTATGGGAATTATAGGTATTCCTACTGGTTTTATGATGGAAGCTATTAGTCTTGATCATTTAACTGGATCTATTCCAACATTAGTTTTTGCAGCATTTCAATTAACTTTTGCAGCTTTAACTGCAGCACTCGTTTCCGGTTCTGTTGTTGGTAGGATGAAAACTGGACCTTGGATTGTATTTACTCTTTTATGGTCTGCTTTAGTATATATTCCTCTTGTCCATTGGATTTGGGGAGGGGGCTGGTTAATGGGTCTTGGTGCTTTAGATTTTGCTGGAGGTGTAGCTGTTGAAGTGAATTCTGGATTTTCAGCATTAGCACTAGCTCTTGTTCTTGGTAAACGTAAAGATGCTTCATTAATTCCACATAACTTAGGATATTCTATTCTTGGTGCAGGATTCTTATGGTTTGGTTGGATGGGATTCAACGGAGGTTCTGCATTAGCAGCTAATGGTCTTGCAGGTTCTGCAATTTTAGTATCTAATACTGCAGCCGCTGTTGCATTGATTACTTGGGTAATTTTAGATATTATAAAAATAGGTAAACCAACTGTATTGGGTGCTATTACTGGTGCAGTAGCAGGTCTTGTAGCAGTTACTCCTGCTTCAGGTTTTATTAGTTTAGGTGGATCAATCCCTCTTGGAATTGGTGCTTCATTAATTTCTTACTTTGCAATCTATTATCTTAAAGAAAAATTCGGTTATGATGATGCTTTAGATGTATTTGGAGTTCATGGTTTAGCTGGTGTTTGGGGATTAATAGCTACTGGATTATTTGCATCTCCAGCTATTAATGGAATTGCAGGTTTATTCTATGGAAATCCTGGACAGTTAACTATTCAAATTATTTCTGTTATTGTCCCAGCAGCTTATGCATTTATTGTTAGCTTTGTATTAGCTAAGGTATTAGATAAAACTATGGGATTAAGAGTTGAAGATAAAGTTGAAGTTGGTGGTTTAGATAGTCACTTACACAAAGAATCTGGGTACAGATTATAATTGTGTGACTTTTGGTAATTATTTAATTTTATAAAATTTAATTATTTTATAAAATTTATTATTTTATTAATTACTTATTATTGAATTATTACTTATTTGAATTATAATTAAATTGTTTATGACATTATTTATGCCTAAAATTAAAATATATTTATGAGGAGTTATTATGAAAAGAATTGTTGCAGTGATTCGTGAGGAAATGTTTGAAAGTGTAAAGAGTGCTCTTATTGATATTGGTTGTGATGGTATGAATGTCTCAACTGTTAAGGGTCGTGGAAGACAATTAGGTATAAGTGAGTCTTATAGAGGTTCTAAACATTGTATTGACCTTATACCAAAAACTCGTATTGAGTTAATTGTTAATAATGAAAGACTTGAAGAAATCTTAGGAACTATTCAAAAAAGTGCAAGAACTGGAGAAATTGGAGATGGAAAAATTTTCGTCTCTGATGTAGAAGAAGTTATTCGTATTAGAACTGGTGAAAGAGGTTCTGATGCTGTTTAATTTTTAATTTAGTTTTTATTTCTTATTTTTTCTTTTGTTTTTTTTAGAAGTATTTGTTATTTTTTTTTATTCTATTTTTACATTTTATTATTTAATTACTAGAGTTTTCTTTATAAATTATCTAAATATGCTTAATTTTTTTCTTATTTTGTAATTACATATTAATAATATTAAAAATATATTTACTATTAATGATAGTCCTTAACAAAAAAAAGAAATCATGGGAAATGTATCCTATTGGAAGTCCTAAAGGAGCACTTAATAATAAAAGAACTCCTAAATTTATAGGAGTTCTTAAATTTACTAAAGACTCAGATGGTTTGCATATTAACCGTTTTGTAGTTAAAGATGATAAAGAAGATAAACTTTACCCTCCTTCTAAAGCGATTTCTTTTTTAAAAAGTCAAGCTGTTTTTTTAGCACAAAAAGATGAAGATTTAGAAAAATTTTTATCTAAGAATAATATTAAAATTCGTTTTACTAATATTTGTCAACATTGTAGCTATGAAGGTGAAATTACTATTGTTAATGATAGTTTTTCTTATACTTATCATGATCAAATTATTTGTAAACTTTGTGCAGAAGAGACTATTAAAAGGGAACTTGAACTTAGAGGTTATAGTAAAAAAGTATTTAGAAACTTTAAAAAAGTTTTAGAAAAAACAGGTTCTTTAGATGAAGTTTTAAATATGCTTTCTCCAAAATTTAATCCTGTTAATAATCCTAATTTAACTTTATTTGATCAGATTAAGGTACATGATTCTAAGATACCTAAAATTCCTATGAAACGTTTAAAAGTTCCTAAAGAATTTAAAAATGTTATTATTAAAAATAAAAATCAATTTCTTTTACCTGTTCAATATTTAGCTATTCGTGAGGGTCTTTTAAGAAATGAAAACCTTTTAGTTGTATCTGCTACTGGAAGTGGAAAAACTTTGATTGGTGAACTTGCAGGAGTTCCTAAGGCTTTAAAAGGTAAAAAATTTGTTTTTTTAACTCCTCTTGTAGCATTAGCTAACCAAAAATACCGTGATTTTAAGGCTAAATATGAACCTTTGGGTCTTAAAGTAGCTATTAAAGTGGGTATGAATAGGATTAAAGCTAAAGGTGAGTTAAAACTTCCTGATTCTAATATTGCTGATGCAGATATTATTGTTGGTACATATGAAGGGATTGATTTTTTACTTAGATCAGGTAAATCTCATTTACTTAATGATTTAGGTCTTATCTTAATTGATGAGATTCATACTATTTCTGACGAGGATAGAGGTCTTAGGTTAAATGGTTTGATAAAGCGTATTGAAAATATTTTTCCTAAGACTCAGGTTATTGGTTTATCTGCAACTATCAAAAATCCTAAAACTTTAGCTCAGGATTTTAATATGAAACTTGTTCAGTATAAAGAACGTCCAGTACCTCTTGAACGTCATATTGCTTTTGTAAGGGGAGAATCTCAAAGAAGAAATATTATGAGACAATTGGTTAAAAATGAGTTTTATACTACTTCATCAAAAGGATTTCATGGTCAAACTTTAATATTTACTAATTCTCGTCGTAAAACTCATAAATTAGCTAATTTCTTATCTAACAAAGGAATTAATGCATCTGCTTATCATGCAGGTTTATCTTATTTCAAGAAAGAACGTATTGAAAAAGATTTTGCTAAAGGTAAAATAGCGGCTGTTGTTACAACTGCGGCACTTGCAGCAGGTGTAGATTTCCCAGCATCTCAAGTTATATTTGAATCTCTTCTTATGGGTAATAAATGGATTTCTCCTAATGAATTTTCTCAAATGTTAGGAAGAGCAGGAAGGCCAAGTTATCATGATAGGGGAGTAATTTACCTTGTTCCTGAAATTGGTAGTGAATTTGATGGTGAGGAAGAAGAATCTGTTGCTTTAGATCTTTTAGAAAGTGATGTTGAAAATATTGATGTGGATTATACTGAGGAAGGTACTCTTGAACAATTACTTGCAGATATATCATCAAAGTCTTTAAAGAATATTGGTGAAGTTAATGAATTCTATAAAAATATTCCAGTTCCTATTGATTTAAACACTGCTGTTAATGAACTTTATGATAAGAAAGCCATTCATATAGATAACTTAGATAATTTACATAGTACTACATTTGGTAATGCTGTTTCAATGTCATTTTTATCAGTTGAAGATGGAGAAATAATTAGAAAATCTCTTGAAAATGATTATTATTTAAGTCAATATATTAAAAAACCTTTCTTTAAAAATGCTTTAAAGTCTTTACATAAAGTTTCTAATAAAATAGAGTCAAAAAATAAAGAGATTTCTAAACATAATAAGAAAGTCCAAGATAAATTAGATAGTTTAAAATTAGAAAATAAATCTAATAATAAGAATTCTAATAAGTCTAATAAGAGGAATAAATCTAAGATTAAATCTAATGATAGTTCTAAGAATGGTTCTAAAAATAAATCTAATAAAGATTCTAATGATGGTTCTAAGAATGGTTCTAAAAATAAATTTAATAAAGATTCTAAGAATAATAAAATGAATATTCCTAAGAAAAAAAGACTTAAACATAATCCATTTAAAGATATTCATGAAAAAATGTCTAAAAAAGAAGTTAACTCTAATATGATTTTGAAAGTTCAGAGTATTGCTATGGATTTGGAAATGTTTGAAAATGCTTATATTGCTCCAATTGTTCATAAACAGATTGTTGCAGCTTTAAAAATGAACTTTTCAACTCGTTTATTCTCTGAATCTGCTTTGGATATAATTTCTTCCGGGGAATCAATAGCTAAAGTTGATAAGAAATTTCAGGATTCTCTTTTAAAACTTCAAATTGATTTTTTACGTTGTGATTGTGCTGAGAGACCATTTTGTGACTGTTTACAAAGAGGAATTTCATTTTATATATTAAATCAAAGATTAAATGGAAGAGATCCGATTGATATTTCTAAAAATCTTTTAAAAACATATCAAATCCAAGCTTATCCTGGAGATATTTTCTCATGGTTGGATTCTTATATTAGAAGTTTAGATGCTATTAAAAGAGTAGCTTCTGCTTTTGGAGAAAAAGAAGTTGTAAAAGCAGCTAATAATTTAATTAAAATAATTGAAAAAGGTTAAAAAAGGTTAATTAATTTAAGTTTATTATTTATTATTATCTTTTTTTAAGAGTAGTAAAAATCTAAATTAATTAATCTT
>JAKSUF010000079.1 GCA_024409145.1 archaeon
ACTTAATATTTTTATATTTTAATTTTTATATTATAATTCAAAGAATTATTATAATTTTTTTATTTATATGGTGATTTTATGATTATTCCTGAATTTTCTAAATTTGTCACTAATCTTAAATTTAATGATATTCCTAAAGTTAGTATTGAAAAAGCTAAATTATGTTTTTTGGATTATTTATCTGTTTATAAAAAAGGTTTGTATGAAGAAAATTCTAAAATAGCTATTAAAACACTTTTAGATTTAGGATATTTAAAAACTGATGATATTTTAAATAAAGGTTTAATTAATGGGATTGCATCTCATAGTCTAGATTTGGATGATGGACATAGATTAGCATTTTTACATCCAGGTGTAATAATTTTTTCAACTGCTTTAGCTATTCTTCAAGATGAAAAAATTAAAGAGTGTTCTAATATATCTGTAGAAACTTTTTTTGAATCTGTTATTGCTTCTTATGAAATAGCTATTGTTTTAGGTATGTTGGTAAATCCTAATCATAGAAATCAAGGATTTCACAGTACTGGAACTATTGGATCCATTATATCTAGTGTAACTGCAAGTAAATTATTAAATTTTAGTTTAGAAGAAACAATTAATGCTCTTGCTCTTGCTACAACTCAATCTGCAGGTTTTTTAGAATCTGACCATTCTGGTTCTATGGCTAAAACGCTTCATGTAGGAAAAGCAGTTTATAATGGATTATTATCTACTTTCTTAGCTAAAAATGGATTTACTGGAGCTGAATCCATTATCGAAGGTAATGAAGGATTCTTAAAATCTATGGTTTCTAGTAGAAATTTTGATAATGTTGATTTTAATGTCTTTTTAGAAGATAATTTAGGTAAATTTCATATAAATAAAGTATATCTTAAAAAATATCCTTTTTGTAGACATATTCACTCTAGTATTGATGCGATTCTTAATTTAAGAAGGGATTTATTAAAATATGGTGATGCTGATTTTGTATTTAATTTAATCAATAAAATTCAGATTAAAACTTATAAAATTGCTAGTGAACATGATGATTATTCTCCTAAAACTAAAGCTGCTTTAAAACAATCTTTGCCTTATGCAATAGCTATTTATTTAGTATGTGGTGATTTGAGTTTAGATTTGATTGATGAATTAATTGATGAAGGTCTTTTATCTGAAGATTCTGAATTTACTTTAAAAGAGAATATGGATTTAAATAATAAAGTTTTTTTAATTAAATCGATTGCTAAAAATGTTGTAATAAATCTTGATACTGAATTAGAAGACTTAACTCCTGAGAAACGACCTTCTAAGATTTCTATTAATTTAAATAAAGACTATGCATTAGGTTTTGATTTTGATGAAACTATTGAAAATTTAGTTTTATATCCTTTAGGTGAGTGTGAAAACCCTTTATTATGGGATGATATTATAAATAAATTTTCTAATTTGAATCCAAATTTTAATTTATCAAAATTAGAAGTTTTAAAAACAATGGAAAACAAAAGTATTTATGAGGTTTTAGATTTTTTAAAGAATGATAATTAATATTAAATATCTGTTAAATGATAAGATTTTAGTTTAATTTTTCTTGTTTAAGTTTAGACAGATATTTTAATTATAATTTAAAAATTGGATGATTAATACTAAAATAGGGGTTAAATTATGGATGAAACAAAGTTAACACTTCAAAATTTAGGGATAAATGAAATTGATTCTAATTATGTTTCTAAGAAACATTTTAAAGATGGTGGACAGTATAGGTTTGAAGTTCCGGGAATTCAAGGTCCTTCTGCACTCAAATCTCTTTTAGATTCTTGTGATGATTATGATTTAAGAATTCATAGAGCTACTCAAACTAAAGGAATAATGTTTTTATTGGATGATGAAATTACTCAAATGGTTGATTTAGCTAAAGGTGCAGATATTCAACTTTTTTTAGCTGTTGGTCCAAGAGCTACTTATGATACAAGTGCAACTGTCCAAACTCCTGAAGGGAAACGTATTGGGTATAGGCTTAGAGGTTATGATAATCTTATTTATGCAATTGAAGATGTTAAACGTGCTGTGGATTTAGGTGTAAGAGGTATTCTTCTTTATGATGAAGGTCTTCTTTATATTCTTTCTGAAATGAGGAAAAATAATGAACTTCCAAGTGATTTAAAATTTAAGTTATCTGCTCATGCAGGATGTTCTAATCCAGCTTCAGCTAAATTATTTGAATCATTAGGTTTAGATTCTCTTAATCCTGTTAGAGATTTACAAATTCCTATGTTGGCATCAATTAGAGATGCTATAAATATTCCTTTAGATCTTCATACTGAAAATCCAAAATCTACTGGTGGATTCATTCGTCATTATGAAGTTCCTCAAATGATTGATATGGTGGCTCCAGTTTATTTAAAAACTGGTGGTTCAATAGCTAAAACTCATAGTTGGAATACTACTGATAGTGAAGCTAAATTAAGAGCAAAACAAGTTGCTTTAGTTAGGGATATGATTAATAGATATTCTCCTGAAGCAAGAATTAGTAAAACCATAAAATAATATTATTTTTCAAGTTATTGTTTAATAACTATGAGATTTAGTTTGTTGTTTTGTTTTGTTTGTTATTTATTAATGTTGTGATAATGTGGATTTAATTAATAAAGTTCAAAAGTTTGTTATTTATTAATGTTGTGATAATGTGGATTTAATTAATAAAGCTCAAAAGGCAGTTATAAATGCAAGTACTAATATTTCTAAGGATCGGATGAATGCTTTTAAAAGAGCATTAGCTATTGAAGAAAATAATGGGAATTTAAATGCAGTTTGGGCATTAGAACAAATGATTGCTAATTTTGATGTAGCTAATGAGAAAAAATTACCTTTATGTGATGATACAGGTATTCCTCATGTTATTGTTGAAGTAGGTTCTGATAGGGAAATCCCTTTTAATTTTTTTAAGGATATTAAAGAAGGTATTGCTAAAGGTTTAGATAATTTGCCTGCAAGACCTATGGCAGTTAAAGGAAATTTTATTGAAAGAATAGAACAATCTTGTGGTCTGTTTGAGGAAGCTTCTGCTTTAAAACCTGTTTCATTTTTATTTGAACAAAAGGATGAATCTACTTATGGTGTTAATCTTGGAAAAACTCCTGATAAAATTAAGGTTCATATTATTTTACAAGGAGGAGGTCCAGAAATAAGGGGAAAAACTTATCGTGTTTATCATAAACGTTCTTTTGATAATGTAATTTCAGAAGCAACAAATTGGTTAAAAGATTCTTTATCTATGTTAGGTTGTACTCCTTCAATTCCATCTATTGGTATAGGTAGATCTCACTTTGAAGCTAATAGTTTAATGCTTAGGGCGATGGTTCATGGGAATTTAGATACATTATCCTCTATTGAAAAAGAAGTTACAGCTGAATGTAATAAATTGGGTATTGGTCCTATGGGTCTTGGAGGTAATTCTACTGTTTTAGGGACTTTTATTAATGTGGGTAATCAGAGAGCAAGTGGTGTTAGAATTGTTGCTACTCGTCCAGCATGTTTTGTAGAACCTAGAATTGCAAGTTTTGAATTCTAATTTATAATTTTTTTAATAATTTATAATTTTTTTGTTTTAATAAAATTTATTTTCTTTTAGTTTTTTTTTAATAGTTTATTTAATATACAATTTTATTTTTAATCCAATATCTTTATCTTATTTTTTATAATTTTAAAAAACTTTATTATAAATAGTTTATATATTTATATTAAAGTCAATTATTAAGATACAGAGTGTTTAAAATGGAGATATATAAAAGGCCTACTAAGAAAAAATCAGTTATTAAAGAAAAAGTTTCAGATAATTTAAAAGAAATTCCTATTAAAAATGGATTTAAAGTACCTGAACATAGATTAACTACTAAAATAACTGAAGTTAAACCTAATAATATTTCAACTCGTGGTTTTAATCAAGTTGATTTAATAACTAATCTTAGTTATGCTGAAATGGTATTTTTGATTTTAAAAGGAAGAATACCTTCTGAAAAAGAGTCTAAATTATTTAATCATATTTTAGTTTCTTTTGTAGACCATGGAGTTACTCCACCAAGCACTCAATCTGCAAGACTTATTGCTTCTTCTGGTTCTCCTTTAAATAATGCAGTTGCTGGAGGATTACTTTCTTTTGGTAAAAATCATGCAGGAGCTATTGCAAAATCTATGAAACTTCTTCAAGATAGTATTTCTAGTTTAAATCTTAATCAATCTAATAGAAAATTGGATAATAAGCGTATTGTACGTTTAGCTATTAATATTGTTGATGAGTATGAAAAAAATTCTACAAGAATTCCTGGTTTTGGTCATAGATATCATGATAAAGACCCTCGTGCTGTTAGATTAATTGATTTAGCGATCCTTGAATCTTCTGTAGGACCTCATACTAAATTGGCTTTAGTAATTGAAAGTATTCTCTCAGAGAGAAAAGGTATTTGTTTAAATGTTGATGGTGCTAATGCGGGTTTACTTTCAGATTTGGGTTTTAAACCTGATTTAGGTTTAGGTATCTTTATGATAGGTCGTTTACCTGGTTTAATTGCTCATGCATATGAAGAAATGGAAGAAGAAGATAAATTTAGACGTTTTTGTGATTTGGAAAATATTGATTATGAAGGTTTAAAAAATCAATCTTTTTAATATATTCTACATATTATCAATATTTTTATAGTATTTTAAATATTATTAATTCAATAAAAATTTATATTTTATAATTTGGTGTTACTATGGAGTTTTTTGATGTAATTAGTGAAAGATATAGTGTTAGAGGATTTACTGACCAAGAAGTTGAAAAAGAAAAATTAGATAAAATTTTGGAAGCAGCTCGTCTTGCTCCTACTGGTGTTAATGCTCAACCATTTAAAGTTTTTGTAATTGATACTAAAGAAAATAAAGAAGTCTTATCTAAAATCTATAAAGCAGACTGGTTTGTACAAGCACCTTATGTTATTGCTATTGCTGCTTGTCCAGATAAAGCTTGGACTAGGCCTTGGGATGGTAAAAACATTGCAGATATTGATGCAACTATTGTTATGGATCATATTATTCTTGCAGCTACTGACTTAGGTTTAGGAACTTGTTATATTGGTGCTTTTAAAGCAGATGTTGCAAAAGAATTTTTAGAACTTGATGATGATTGGGAACCTGTATTATTTACTCCATTAGGATATGGTAATGCAGAACCTAGAGAAACTCCAAGAAAATCTTTAGATGAATTAGTTGTATATAAATAAGTTTTTTCTTATTTATTCACTTTTTTTATTTTTTTATTCTTTTATTCTTTTTTTATTCTATTTTTTATTCTCTTTTAATTTTTTATTTTTTTTAAATTAATGTAATGATATTTTTTCATTAATATGTTTTTGGTAATACATATATTATTTCATATATTGTTTAATATTTTGTTTATTTTTCATGTTTAGTCTTTTGTTAATTCAATAGCTCTATCCCAATCTTCTTGTTCATAAAATATTTCTAAATCTTCAGCATTATCAAATTTAACTGGATTATTATCTTGATCTTTTGTTTCTGTGGTGATTAAAATAATGTTTGATTTTTTAAAGAAACTATATGCAAAGTATATTACATTTAAGACAAATCCTAACATATTTATAACTAATCCTATAAATATGAATATTCCGTGAAGGATTAAGTTACCATAATTTTTCTTTTTAAGTAAAATATAATTTTGTTCACGATAATTTATAGAATACTTTGATTTTTTAAGAATCTCAGATAATTCTTCCATATCTTCATTATTTTTAACATGAAGTACAACGGGTTTCATTCTTTTTCTCCTTTAATTTAATTAATTTAATATTCTTTATTAATATAATTTAGTTGGTATTATTTAAATTAATATTATTCGAATTAGTATTTATTTGAATAATATAGTATGTTTTTTAATTAATTTTAATATCTTATTTTGTTTTATTGAATAAGTATATAATCGTACATTTAACTATATATTTATCTTATATCTTTTTAGTATTTCTCTTATTTTTAGGTTAATATTAAATATGAGTAAATTTAAAGTTTTATTTAATTGATAATGTAAAGTTTATCCAACTTTTAGACATTATTTTTAATTTATTTATAATTTAATTTTTATTATTGTTATGGAGTGTTTTTATGAAATCTGGAAAATTTTCTTTTTTAGGAGTAATCATTTCTATTTTTTTAATTGCATTAGGTGCATATAATCTTGCTACATCTTCTGTATGGGATTATGATACTATTGTAGTTACTATTATTCTTGTTATCGTTGGAGTAACTTATGCTATGTCTACTTTTGTTCCGGCATGGCTTAAATCTGCTGTTTTTGTTGATGGTTTGGTATTTGGTATCAGTTATTTCTATGTGACTAGTCCACTTAATGTGTTGTTTGGTATTGTTGGTCTTTTATTATTGATTTTAGCTATTTTGGCATATATTGGAAAATTACCAAATTCTTTATTAAGATTATTCTACCAAAAATAAAATTTGTCTATAGATTTATTTATTGACTTATTTTTCACTATTTTTTTACTTTGGATTTTTCATTTATTTTTTACTTTTCTTATTTTTTTATTTTTTTATTT